>NZ_JBEXHP010000057.1:0-19883 GCF_040607895.1 Micromonospora sp. NPDC005220 | reverse complement strand
GGGTGCCCGCCCGCGCCGGGGGTGGGGGGGGGGTGGCGCTGCCTGTCCCGTGTACGCGGGGGTTTTTGCGGGGGGGGGGGCCCCGCCCGGCGCCCCACCCCTCGGTCATGGGGAGCACCTGCGTGCTTTACATTTGTTACTTGATTGTAATTAGTCAATCTATGGTCACCCTGCGCTGACACCTCCACCGGGCTGCGCCCGCCTTGGTGGCATATCGGAGGGTTGTGACGGCGAATGCGTTGACGATCCGTGACGCCTCACCTCCGCCGGGTCGCCCGACTGTTACCGCCCGGTAATCGGGGGGTTGTGACCTGCGCCGCAACGGGTGCACCATCAAGTTCGATGGTTACCAGCCGGTAACAGAGAACGCGGGTTCCCAGTGTGTGGGCCGCCCGTTCCGGACCGGCCACTCGCGCGCATCGACCCGAGGAGGAACCCGTGCAGGATCGGTTAGACAGTCAGGGTCGTACCCGATGGCGGCGCTTCGCCGCCGTGATGGTGCCCGCCACGGCGGCCGCCGGCGCCATCCTGTTTGGAATGTCGACAGGCGCGATCGCGTCCGACATCACCGTCTCCGGGCAGACGTTCAAGATCGGCGCCGACCGTCTTGAGGGCGACGGCTTCAAGCAGTACGGCGGCATCGTCCGCGAGAAGGGCAAGGACGGCAAGACCGGCCAGGTCCACCCGGTCGCGCTCTCCGAGATCAGCAGCGCCGAGCTGTACAGCCTCTGCCAGTCCGTCCGCGCCGACCTGCCGGGCCTGCCGGTGGTGCTCACCATCAACGCCGGCGAGGGCAAGGAACCCGCCCGCGCCAAGGACCTGCTGATCGCGATGGACTCGTTGAACGGCAACGCGACCTTCACCAACATCAGGATCGGTCGGGACGCCACCGATCTGAACCCGACCGCGCAGGCCGGCTCGTTCGGCCAGAACTCCGACCACGTCACCATCACCAACCTGCAACAGGTGTCCCGCTACACGACGGCGGCCACGTTCAACCTGGTCGGCCTCCGACTCAAGGTCAACGTGGGTGACGACGCCAAGGGCAAGGAGTGCTTCTGAGGTGAGCCACGGCCCGCGGTGGTCAGCACCGCGGGCCGGGCCCATGTCCCCGTCCCCGCTCGGCCAGGAGGAGTACGTGACAACCGCGAACCCGTCCCACGCCCGGCCCGGTGGTCCGGCTCAGGCGTGGCGGCTCTTCCGCCGCTGGCAGCGCAGCCGGCCGTTCTGGGGTGGACTGCTCATCGTCCTGGCCGGGCTGGAGATGTTCGGCTCCACCCGGATGACCCTCAACGGCCTCAGCTTCCACAGCGGCGCGACCGGTCTGCTCTCGCTGCTGATCCCGATCATCCTGGTGACCTGTGGCCTGCTGCTCTGGTTCACCCCGGCGCAGCGGCTGTTCTACTCGATCGTCGCGGCGGTCACCGCGGTGTACTCGCTGATCGGGCTCAACCTCGGCGGCTTCTTCGTCGGTCTGCTGCTCGGCATCGTTGGCAGCGCGCTCGCCTTCGCCTGGACGCCGGTCCATCCCGCGTCGGTTGAGGCCGACGGGTCGAGCCCTGTGCAGGCCCTACCCGAGCGGTTGGCCGACGAACAGGCCATTCCGCACCAGCCCGCTCCCGAGTCGGCCATTTCCGAACAAGCTGTTCGTGAGCAGGCCGTTCCGGAGCAGGCCGTTTCGCAACAGGCCGTTCCGGAGCCGGAGCCGGCGAATGGACCGGGGCGGGCGGCTGATCCGCGTACCTTCGGCATCGTCCTGGTGGTACTCGGCCTCGCCGCCGCGGGTCTGGCCGCCCAGCCCCGGCCCGTGCAGGCCGCATCGCCCCGACCGGCCACGTCCGCCTGTCCCGCCCCGTCCCGGACCGCCACCCCGTCGCCCAGTCGCAGCGCGGCCACACCGACCCCGACTCCGAGCCCGACGCAGAACGGCAACATCATCGGCGACATCCTGGACGGACTCGGTGACCTGCTCACCGGTGGAGGTCGCAAGGAGAGCGCGACGCCGTCACCGAGCCCGACCGTCCGACCGAGCGGTACGACGTCCACCCGCCCCCCGTCGGTCAGCTGCCCGTCGCCGCCGGCGGGCACGCCGGGGAGGCCGGACCGGCCGGCAGCGCCGGACAAGCCGGGGACTGTGGAGCCGGGCAAGCCGTTGCCGCGCATCGCCGCCGACCCGAATCTGCCGACTGTCGCACAGACGCCGTCAAAGCTCACCGGGTCCTCGGTCAAGATGACCCAACTGCGGTTCGAGGGAATCACCGACCTGCACACGGTGAAGGGTGACCTCAGGGTGCTGAAGTTCAGCATGCGGGAGGCGGTGACCGACGACTTTCTGCTGCGCGCCGACGGCCCCGAGGGCCGCAACCAGCGGTACGCGACCGACCGGTTGACCGTCACCGGTGACGTGGCCTTCTACGCGACCCGGTTCGTCGGCAAACTGCTCGGCATCAAGATCACTCTCACGCCGGACCTGCCGTTGCCGGACGGCATCCCGGTCACTCTGCCCTTCTCGGTCACGTTCACCGACCCGGTCATCGACCTGGCGTACGTCACCAGCAACACGCTCACCGCGCGGCCGGCGCTGGCGCTGACTCTCGGCTGAACGGCGCGATGGCCGACCCGACGGGTCTGTGCGAAGCTACCGTCGCGCGGCCCCAGGGCCTGACCGCCGACGCCCGTCGGTCGGGGACGTGTCGCGGCGAGTCGATTTCCGGCTGCAACACGGACCAGACGCTCCCGCACGAGCCGCTTCACCCGCCATCGCTGGCAATCTTGGACACTTTCCGTTAGCTGCTAACGGAAACTGTCCAAGATCTACCCGGTCAACCGCCTCGACGGCGTCGCCGGCACGGCCTTTCGACTCTAGGGCCTCGTGGGTTGCGCCAGAGCGAACAGGAGAAGCAGCGCGGCGATCGCCGCGAGCGAGCCCAGAACCCAGCTGACAGCTACGACAGCCACGGTCCGGTTGTCATTACCGCGAGCTGCGGGGGTTCTGAGGGCCCACACACCCAGGGGCAGAAGCACGAGCCACAGCGGCACCAGCAGCGGAGCGAGGGCCGGCCAGAGGGGCCAGACCGGCTCGGTGCGGAGGTTCGGACCCTGCAGGGTCAACCAGGTTAAGGCAACGCCCGGAAGCAGGCCGACTGTCACGAGGGTGCCGACCACCAGGGGTACGGGTGGTCGTCGCCGTGCCAGCAGCCAGAACAACGCCGCGCCGGCGGCGGCCCCGAGAAGTGTGCCGGCGACCGTGACGACGACGAACCTGTCCGGCGCGCTCGGCGCCACGATGAGGTTCGCCCCGGTCGGCGAGTGCTCGAGTGTGACGGTCAAACCGTCCCGTTCGGCCCGCCAGTCGTCGCACAGGTACCCGGTGGTGCGGCTGATGTCGTGCCACCCCTGCGCCGCGGCGTTGTGCCGCAGTTGCGCAGAGAGCGCGCAGTCTGCATCGCTGGCGTACCAGAAGGACACCCGACCTGAGCCGAGGTCGTCGGCGGCGAGAGCGACGCCCCAGCGAGAGCCCGGCACGACCCGAGCAGAGTTGACCGGCGACGTGGTGGGGAGCAACTCCCCGGCCAAGACCCGCGCCTGATCATCGGTGGGTGGTGTGTGACCACGGCCGCCGGCCCAGGAGCCCAAACTCAGGCCGACGGTGCCCAGCAGCACCGCGCCGAGCAGCAGCACCGCGAGGCGCCGAAGCTGACCACCCACCGCCCACCCCTGACCTACCCGAGAGGACGGCTCCGCCGCCGAGGATCGTTTTATCCCCGGCGGGCGGAGCCGTCAAGGGCTCAGCGGTGGCTCAGAGCCGGGCCAGCGCCCGGCGCAGCGGGTCGAGACCCAGCGCGCCCAGGTCCAGCGCCTGCCGGTGGAACTCGCGCAGGTCGAAATCGGCGCCCTTGCGGGCCTTGGCGTCGTCGCGGGCCTGGAGCCAGATCCGCTCACCCACCTTGTACGACGGGGCCTGCCCCGGCCAACCCAGGTAGCGGTTCAGCTCGAAGCGCAGGTTCTCGTCCGGAACCCGGCAATGCGCCCGCATGAACTCCCAGCCCAGCTCGGGAGTCCACCGTTCGCCCGGGTGGAAACCGAAGGGATTGTCCTTCGGGATCTCCAGCTCCAGGTGCATGCCGATGTCCACGATCACGCGAGCCGCGCGCATCGCCTGGCCGTCGAGCATGCCCAGCTTGTCGCCCGGGTCCTCCAGGTAACCCAGCTCGTCCATCAGCCGCTCCGAGTAGAGCGCCCAACCCTCACCGTGCCCGGAGACCCAGCAGAGCAGCCGCTGCCAGCGGTTGAGCAGGTCGGCCCGGACGGCGGTCTGCGCCACCTGGAGATGGTGACCCGGCACGCCCTCGTGGTAGACCGTGGTCACCTCTCGCCAGGTGGAGAAGTCGCTGATGCCCTGCGGCACCGCCCACCACATCCGACCCGGGCGGGAGAAGTCCTCACTCGGGCCGGTGTAGTAGATGGCACCGTCGCTTGTCGGGGCGAGGCAGCACTCGATGTGGCGGACCTGCTCCGGGATGTCGAAGTGGGTGCCGTGCAGCTCGGTGATCGCCTTGTCGGCCAGCGCCTGCATCCAGTCCCGGAACGCCTCCTTGCCCTGGATGGTCCGGGCCGGGTCGGCGTCCAACCTCTCCACGGCCTCGTCGACTGTGGCACCGGAGCCGGCGATGCGCCCCGCCACGACGCGCATCTCCGCCTCCAGGCGGGCCAGCTCCGCGAAGCCCCAGGCGTACGTCTCGTCCAGGTCGATCTTGGCGCCGAGGAAGTACTGCGAGGCCAGCTCGTAGCGCTCCCGGCCGGCGGCCTGCTTGTCCCGCCCGTGCGGGGCCAGCTCGGTACGCAGGAACTGGCCGAACTCGGCGGTCGCCGCGGTCGCCGCCGCCGCACCTCGACGCAGCTCCGAACCGAGCGTGCCCTCCGCCCCGAGCCGCTCGACCAGCCCGTGGAAGAAGTTGTCCCCGGTCGGGTCGACCCAGATGTCGCACTGCTTGGCCACCTCGACCAGCTGCACCTTCGAGCTGACCTCACCGGCGGCGAGCGCCTCACGCAGCGTGGTCTTGTAGCCCTCCAGCGCGGCGGGGAAGCCGTTGAGCCGGGCGGCGATGTTGGCCTGCTCGTCGCTGGCCGCGGTGGGCATCAGGTCGAACACCATGCGGATCTCGTGCAGGCCGCTGGCGATCACACTGACCTCGCTGGTCACCTCGCCGGCCTCGTACCGGGCAAGGTCCAGGCCGAGCCGTTCCTGCATGGCCTCCTTGGCGGTCCGTTCCGATTCGGACTCCGGCTCGGTCACCTCCAGCTCGGTGAGCGTTCGGCGGGTGAGGTCCGCGCGCGCCCGGTAGCCGTCGGGCGACAGGTCGTCGAGCTGATCATCATGGCCGGCGATGCCGACGAAGGTCGCGCCGGTGGGGCTCAACGGCGCCCACTCGGCCACGTAGCGGTTGGCGAGTTCATCAATTCGTCCCACGCTGCGACCCTACGTGACCGCCCCACCCCCATGTCGCCGACGTTTGTCGTGGAGGAGCTGCGGGTTCGGGCACGGCGTGACGGCCGAAAGGCGCGCGACTTTGCCGTACGGTTGCGGCAGAGTGTCAGGGGTGACCACCGATACCACTCCTGACAAAGCGCCGGTCCGCGCCTGGCTGCCCGGTTTCATCGCCCTCGCCGCGATCTGGGGTTCCAGCTTCCTCTTCATCAAGGTCGGGGTGGCCGAGCTGCACCCGGTGCAACTCACCCTCTACCGGGTCGTCGCCGGCGCGCTGACCCTTCTGGTGGTCCTCGCCGTGCTGCGCGACCGGCTGCCCCGCGAGCCCCGGGTCTGGGCGCATCTGACCGTCGTCGCCGCCTTCGGCGTGGCCGTGCCGTTCACCCTCTTCGGCTACGGCGAGCAACGGGTCGAGTCGATGCTGGCCGGCATCTGGAACGCCACCACGCCGTTGATCGTGCTGCCGTTGGCGGTGCTGGTCTTCCGCACCGAGCGGCTCACCCTGCGCCGGGCGGTCGGGCTCGGGCTGGGCTTCGTCGGGGTGCTGGTGGTGCTCGGGGTCTGGGAGGGCATCGGCGGGGCGCACTTCACCGGGCAGCTCATGTGCTTCGGTGCGGCGGCCTGCTACGGCGTGGCCATCCCGTACCAGAAGCGGTTCGTCGCCGGCAGCGCGTACTCGGGTCTGTCGCTCTCCACCGCGCAACTGCTGCTCGCCGCCGCGCAGTTGGCCATCGTCACCCCGTTCGTCGCCGGTCTGCCGCCGCTGCCCACCGAGCTGTCGGCCGGGGTGGTGGCGAGTGTGCTCACCCTCGGCGCGCTCGGCACCGGGCTCGCCTTCGTGATCAACATGCGCAACATCCGGGTGGCCGGCGCGAGCACCGCGTCCACCGTCACGTACCTGATCCCGATCTTCGCGGTGCTGATCGGTGCCGTGGCACTCGACGAACGACTCAACTGGCACCAACCGGTCGGCGCGCTGATCGTGCTGCTCGGGGTCGCGGTCTCGCAGGGGATGTTCAGTCGCCGCCAGAGCAGCCCGGTCGTCGGCGTCGGTGCACCCGCCACCCCCGCCGCCGAACCCGCCCGCCGCTGACCGACCACCTGATCGACTCGGCTTCCTGGAAATCGGGGTGTCCGGCGGACCCGGACACCCCGATTTCCTGAAACGCGAGTTGATCAACGCCGGGCCGCCGCCGGGCCGCCGCCGAGGGGGCGGGTTGGGCTGGTCAGCGGCGGTCGTGCGTCCAGGCCACCAGTTGCTCTGCCGACCAGGTGTTGATCACACGCTCGGCGGGAACGCCGCACAGGGCGGCGCGTTCGCAGCCGAACCGTTGCCAGTCGAGTTGGCCGGGCGCGTGCGCGTCGGTGTTGATGGCGAACCGGCAGCCCGCCTCCAGTGCGCGGCGGATCAGGCGCTTTGGGGGGTCCTGCCGCTCCGGCCGAGAGTTGATCTCGACGGCGGTGTCGTGCTCGGCGCAGGCGGCGAAGACGGCGTCCGCGTCGAAGTCGCTCTCCGCCCGGGTACGGGCGCGGTGCCCCCGATCGCCCGGACCGGTCACCCCGGCCGGGCGGGACGACACCATCCGGCCGGTGAGGTGGCCGAGAATGTCCAGGTGCGGGTTGGCGACGGCCCTCAGCATCCGCCGGGTCATCTTCGACCGCTCGTCCTTCAGGCCGCTGTGCACCGACCCGACCACCACGTCGAGGCGCGCCAACAGGTCGTCGTCCTGGTCCAGCGAGCCGTCGGCGAGGATGTCCACCTCGATCCCGGTGAGGATCCGAAAACCCTCGGGCAGCGCCGCGTTGACCTGCGCCACGTGGTCGAGTTGCCGGCGCAGCCGGTCCGCGGTCAGCCCCCGGGCCACCGTCAGCCGGGGCGAGTGGTCGGTCAGCACCAGGTACTCGTGGCCCAACTCCACCGCGGCCAGCGCCATCTCCTCGATGGGTGAGCCGCCGTCGGACCAGTCCGAGTGGGTGTGACAGTCGCCGCGCAGGGCGGCGCGCAGCGCCGTGGCCTCGGCGTCCAGGTCGCTGCCCTCGGTCGCCACCAGCCGGCGGAGGTAGACCGGTTCCTCACCGGCGAGGGACTCCGCCACGCAGCGGGCCGTCACGTCACCGACCCCGGCCAACTCGGTGAGCGTGCCGTTGCCGGCCCGCTCGGTCAGCTCGGCCGTGGACAGGCCGGCCAGCGCCTTCGCCGCCGACCGGAACGCGCGTACCCGGTAGGTGGCCTCGTTGGCCCGCTCCAACAGGAACGCGATCCGGCGCAGGTCGGCGATGGGATCTCTCGCGCGTGCCATGTCAGGGCGCCTTCGGGCAGCCGTGCTTGCGTTGCCACCCGGTCACCTCGGCGGCCGGCTCCAGGTTGCCGCCCCGCCGCCAGGAGTCCAGGTAACGCGCCGGCCAGAGCACCCCGCGCCGGATCCACCAGCCGTCCTTGCCGGTGCACGCCGGCGAGATGCCGAAGTGCACATGGCAGACGTTGTTCGCATTGCCGGTGCGGCCCACCTTGCCGAGTTGCTGCCCGGCGCGGACCCGCGTTCCGGCGTCGACGCCGCTGGTCACCACACTCAGGTGCGAGCCGTAGTAGCGCACCCCGTCGTCACCGAGCAGCGAGACCGACAGGCCGCCGTTGTCCGGCCCCTGCGGCCCACTCTTGCGGTACCGGTCGACGCGGCTCACCTCCAGCACCGTCCCGTCGGTCACCGCCACGAACGGCTCACCGCAGTCGGCGAAGAGGTCCGTCGCCGGGTACGCCCCGTGCGTCGGGTGGTAGTCGACGTTGTCGGCGCGTACCGGAAAGACATGCTTCAGCCCGGTGCGGGGCGCCGTCGCCGACGGCCTGGCCGACGACGGCGCCGGGGGGCTCGGGGCGGTCGCCGTCGGCGTTGGCGACTGCGACGCCCGCTGGTCGGCGGTCGCCCAGACCGCCGGTGGCGTCGGCGCGGCCCCGTCGGGCACCCCCGGCCGGGTGGTCGCGCAGCCGGCGGCCAGCACCGGGGCGAGCAGCAGCAGCATCGGGTACGCCGAACGAGCGCGGCGGCTGATCGTCGGCGAGGACATTCGGTCATCCTGGCAGAGCCGGTACCGTGGACACGAGCGGCACGCGTGAGGGAGGGCAGCGACGGTGACCATTGCCCGACCCGAACCTGGCCCGGATTTCGGCGCCGCCCGCCCGGCGCCGCGTACCCCGTCGGGTCTCTTCCCCTCCGGCCCCCCGACCCGGCCCACCTACCGCGAGCCGCACCCGATCACCGGCGCTGGGGTCGCCGCCGGTGGTGCCGCGGCTGCCGGTTGGCTGTTGCTGTTCGGCCTGCTCGGCACCGACCTGGCCAGCTACGCGTGGTGGACGGTGATCGCCGGCCTTCTGGCGTGGGTGACCGCCCTGGTGCTGGTCCGCCACGGCGACCGAGGGGTGGCCACCGGGGTCGCCATCGTCACGGCCGGTGGTTGGAGCATCGCCGCCGCCGTGGTGGCGGTCCGCTGGGCGACCAGTGGTGACTGGCCGCTGTGGTGACCGGTACGGACCGGCCCCGAAAAGGCGGTCGGTGACTGCACCGTGTGCCCGGTTGGCTGCGTAGCGAACGCCGCCTTGACGTGACCGCCGAGACTCGGCACGCTCGGCACTATGGCCTGGACCACTCCCCGGCAGGATCCCGATCGCAGTCGCCGTCGCCTGCAGTTGCTGGCCGAGTTGGCGGGCGCCCGAGCGGTCCGACAGCGCAGCCGACCGCAGCGGCAGCGCACCGAGCATCTGCGTCAGCTCATCGCGACCCGCCGTCGAGTCGTCGGCTGATCCGACTTTGTCAGGAATGACCCGCGCGTCGGGGCGTTGACGGGTCGCCCGCCGACCCGACCGGCTAACGTGCACGCGTAACGAGTCGACGCTGTGTCGAGGGCTATTGGGGGGACCGTGTCGTACTTCGCAGCGGCCGTGGTGCGCGACGACAGTGGCTGGACCGCCGCCGAGGTCAGCCTGCGTGGCGCCACCGACATCGACGAGGTTGCCGATCGGCTGCGTGACGTCGACCAGGAGGCCGACGTGTCGCTGCTCTTCGTCGAGGCCGATGACGCGTACCTGGTGATCCTGCGCCTCGACGAGGGCGAGGACCTGCGGGTGTTCGGTTCGGACTCCGCGTACGCCGAGGAGTCGCACCTCGGGTCGCTGCTGGTCGGTGACCTGAAGACCTCGGTCACCGGGCTCGACGGTGACGACGAGCCACGCCCGGTGAGCACCGGTGACGAGGAGAGCGAGCAGCCCGTCGTCGACCCGGAGGCCGACCCGGTCGGTGACGCCGACCTCTTGGCCGACCTGGGCATCTCCGCGCAGAAGCTGCTGACCCTCTGCACCCACGAGGGGATGATGCCGGCGGACGTCACCGCCGAGATCTGCCAGGTGCTCGGCTGCGCCGACGAGGTCGAGGAGCTGCGTGAGGTCTGAGCCGGCCGACGCCACCGATCCGTCCCTGGAGCTGATCCGGCCAGGCCAGCCGACCCCCGGTGCGGTGCGCCGCGCCGGGCCCGGCGCCCACGAGGGCCTGGCCGACCCGGGTGAGGTCGGTCGACGGCAGCGGCACGAGCTGTGGATGCGCCGCGCCCTGGAGATCGCCGTCGCCGGTCCGCCCGTCGACGACGCAGTCAACACCGACGTCGACGACGTGCCGGTGGGGGCGGTGCTCTACGGGCCGGACGGCACCGAATTGGCCACCGGACGCAACGAGCGGGAGCTGACCGGCGACCCCACCGCCCACGCCGAGGTGCTGGCCCTACGCCGAGGTGCCGAGCGCACCGGCCGGTGGCGGCTGGACGGCTGCACCCTGGTGGTCACCCTCGAACCGTGCACCATGTGCGCCGGGGCGCTGGTGCTGGCCCGGGTCTCCACAGTCGTGTTCGGCGCGTGGGAGCCCAAGACCGGCGCGGCCGGATCGCTCTGGGACGTGCTGCGTGATCGTCGGCTCAACCACCGCCCCGAGGTCTACGGCGGGGTGCTGGAGGCCGAGACCGCCACCGTTCTGCGCGCGTTCTTCCGCTGAGCCGGGTCGCCGGTCAGGCCGGCGGCAGGTCGCACCGAGTGTCCTCGCCGAATCGCTGCTGATCTCCCCGACGGAGGCGCTGACCGCTGTCCGGCCGGGCGGGCATGATGCGAAAGAGCGTGATGACTGTGTGGCATCACTATGCCCCACAGTCATCACGCTCACTGCGTGCTGCCGACCCGACGGGTCAGGCGATGATCGTGTCGAGGGCGATCTCGACCATCTGGCTGAAGGTCTGCTCGCGCTCCTCGGACGTGGTCTTCTCGCCGGTCTTGATGTGGTCGCTGACGGTCAGCACGGTCAACGCGCGGGCCTTGAACCGGGCGGCGATCGTGTAGAGCGCCGCCGACTCCATCTCCACCGCCAGCACGCCGTAGTCGGCGAGGGTGTCGTAGAGATCCGGCCGGTCGGTGTAGAAGGCGTCCGCCGCCAGGATCGGCCCGACGTGCATGGTGATGCCGCGCCGCTCCGCCACCTCGACCGACGTACGCAGCAGCCCGAAGTCGGCCACCGGGGCGTAGTCGATCAGCCCGTCGAAGCGCATCCGGTTCATGTTCGAGTCGGTGGACGACCCGATCGCCGCCACCACGTCCCGCAGTTGCAGGTCCGTGCTGAGGGCACCACAGGAGCCGACCCGGATCAGCGTCTTCACGCCGTACTCGTTGATCAACTCGTGGGCGTAGATGGAGGCCGACGGCATGCCCATGCCGGAGCCCTGGACGGAAACCTCGACGCCGTTCCAGCGGCCGGTGAAGCCCAGCATGCCCCGAACCGTCGAGTAGCAGGTGGCGCCCTCGAGGTAGGTCTCCGCGATCCACTTGGCCCGCAGGGGGTCACCCGGCATCAGGACCCGCTCGGCGATCTCGCCCGGCTTCGCGCCGATGTGCGTACTCATGGCAAAGATCCTGCCAGGCCGGCTCGGGCGATACCGGTTCGGCGTCCGAACCAGCGGTCCTGTACCCTCGTCGGCGGTGGCGTGTCCGAGCGGCCTAAGGAGCACGCCTCGAAAGCGTGTGAGGGTTAACGCCCTCCGAGGGTTCAAATCCCTCCGCCACCGCTCTGAAATGCCGAAACGCCCGGTCGACCCGCGAGGATCGACCGGGCGTTTTCGCCCCTTTTCATGATCGTCGCCGAGGGCAGGTCAGCAGGGGCCGACGCCCTCGTTGAAGAGGCGGCGGGCCCAGTCCGCGTACCCGGCGATGGTTTTTCGGACCGTGCGCCCGTCGTGCAGGAACAGGTACGCGCGGTCGCCGCTGCGGGCGAGTAACCCGTCGAGGCGGTGCGTCCCCTGTGGAGCACGCAGCCGGCTGACCTCCGGGTAGCGGTTCCAGACCTGGGCAACGGGCGAGCCCGCCGTTATCCCCTCCGGTGTTCGCATCGGGTCGCCGACCCAGAGCAGCACGAGTTTGTCCTCCACGAAGATCGGGCTGACCGTGTCATGGCCAGCCAGCGCCGGGCCGCAGGCATCCAGGCTGGTCCGCAGGATGCCGCGCCGGGTCAGCTCGTCCTCGGTGGCACCGAACTCGATGTTGCGCAGGCCGTTCAGGTCGATGATCTCCACGCTGCCGGCGAGCCGACCTTCCGGGATCGGCCCGGTTGGCGGTACGCCGCTGCCCGCGATCGAGGCAGCCGTCATCAGCGTGGCAACAAAGCCATATTGTCGCAATTTCATGGAATCCCCCAGTCCCCAACGGAACGGGAGCCCTCAGGTTGCTGCCGATCGCCGGATTACTGGTTTTCCCACTGTTCGACCAGCTCATCCCAGTAGTCGGCGCTGAGTCGACGCCGTCCGTGCGCCAGCCAGCCGTCGGTGTTCCGCTCCAGGTGCAACCCCAGCTCGGCGAACGGGTCGATCCAGGTGCCGGGCTCGACGCCCAGACGGGTCAGCGCCCCGTTGATCGGCCACTGCTCGCGCGCCGCGTCCAACTCATCGTCGAAGCACGGACCCCAGGACAACGCCCCGCCCAACCACACCGCGGCCGACTGGTAGCCGGTTCCGCCCCCGAACTCCGCCTCCAGGTAGGCCACCGGCCCCGACTGTGACCAGCGGGTCAGCACCTCGATCAACGCCGTCGACAACACCAGGCCGAACGGGCACGCGGAGCTCCGGTCGTCCGTCGCGAAATCTGGCAATGATCCGGTCAGCTCGATCACCAACTGCGGGGTGAGCGGCAGCAACGCGAAGTCCTGGCGCAGTTCACCGAGGACCGCGTGATCCAACTCGGCGGTCTGCTCGCGGAGCAGATCAGCTTCCGCGACCACCGCGCTGAGCTGGTAACCCATCAATCCCTCCGCCGTCCACAGGCTGTGGATAGAACATGTGTACGACGGTGGCAGGGCCCGCCGGCCCCCGGACGGTACCCGCCGTCCGCGCCCACCCTCGAATCAGTTGTGGTGGTCCGTCACCCGCACTGTCCGTTCGACTCATTTCGGCGACCGGGTCGACTGCCTATTGTGTCCAGGCGCCTATCGAAACGGGGTCTCTGTGCAACGAAGCGCATCTCTTCTGGTTTTCCCAACTGTTCTGGCCAGCCTGGCCCTGAGCGCCCCCGCGCAGGCCGCGGAGGGCGTCCGGACCATCACCCGGGACGGCGTCGTACTCCAACACCACCAGGTGTCCTGGCCGAAGGCGACGCCCCGGTTGCGGGGAACGGGTGTCGGCCAATCCGACTTCGACGGCGACGGCGTCGACGACATCGCCGCCACCGGTGACCCGTTCGAGTACAACCTGCCGCTGGTCCCGGCCGGTGTGGTCACCGTGCGGTACTCCTCGGCCGCAAAGGTCGACCACCTCATTGGTGTAATAGCGGGGGACAGTGGCGCCGTCGCTTTCGGCATGGCTCTCGTGGCGGGCGACTTCAACGGCGACAGTTACGACGACCTGGCGATCGGCAACCCCGACGAGCCGGATCCCCGCAACAAGACACACGCTGGCGGGGTCTGGGTCATTCCGGGCAGCCGCAACGGCCTGGTGGTCGACTCGGCAATCCACTTCAACCAGGATTCGCCGGGCGTTCCGGATACTCCGGAGAGCTTCGACCAGTTCGGGGCCGCCCTCGCCGCCGGCGACATCAACGGGGACGGCCGCGACGACCTCGCCATCGGTGCCTGGGGGGAGTCGATCGGCAGCAAGGCGAGCGCCGGCGCGGTCACCGTCCTCTTCGGTGCCCCGGCCGGCCTCACGGCCACCGGCGCTCAGCACCTCCACCAGGACCAGGCCGCGGTGCCCGGATCGGCCGAGGACAACGACCAGTTCGGCTACACGCTGGCGATCGGAAAGGTCGACAACAACCGCTACCACGATCTGGTCATCGGCGCTCCTCGGGAAAACGATGGCGTGAGCTGGGCCGGCAGCGGCATGGTCACCCTGATGTGGGGCTCGGCGAGTGGTGTGTCATCCACCGGTGCCACCTCGGTCACCGGTGCGGCAATCGAACCCAACGATGGGACCGGCACCATCGCCTGGTACCTGGGTGACGCGCTCGCCGTCGGCGACCTGAACGGCGACGGGCTGGGCGAGGTGGTCGTCGGAGCCTCCGGCGCGCAGACCCCAGACATCAACGGCGGCCTCATCGCGGCCTTCGCCGGCCGCTCCGGTGGCCTGTCCAGCAGCGCGGTGCAGATCATCACCCAGCGTACGGCCGGGGTGCCGGACGCCCCCGAGGCTGACGACCGCTTCGGCGGCGCGCTGGCGGTCGGCGACGTCACCGGCGACGGCAGAGCGGACGTGCTGGTCGGTAGCCCCGGCGAGGACATCGGCTCGCGGGCCGACGCCGGCAGCATCACCCTGCTCAAGGGGTCCGCCGGTGGGCTGACGGGGGTCGGGGCGCAGGGGTTCGACCAGAACCACTCGGCCGTCCCGGATGGCTCCGAGAAGAACGACAAGTTCGGCTCCGCCATCGCCCTGCTGAACCTCAGCCGCGACGGCGGGCTCGACGCCGTCGTGGCGTCCCCCGGCGAAGAGGTGAAGGGTGACCTCGCCGGATACCCGTCCGGGGTCATCAACCCGTTCTACGGATCCCCCGGCGGGCTGGCACCGCAGAACAAGACATGGAGCGGTCTGGCCGAGCGGACGGAGATTATCTGGCCCCAGCGCTACGGTCTCCGGATCGCTGGGCCGCAAAGCGGCGGCCCACTGTTCTGAGTGGTGCGCTGTTCTGAGTGGCGTGCGGTTCTGAGTGGTGCGCGGTTCTGAGTGGTGCGCGGTAACGCCCGGCCGGTCTGTCGTGGACCGGCCGGGCGTTCGCGCTTTTCCCGGCCGTGAATGCCCCGCCGGGCCGGGCTTCCTGGCAGCAAGTCTCCAGATCTTGGACAGTTTCCGTTCCGTGCGAACGGAAACTGTCCAAGATCTCGACGGAGTTGACGGGCGCGGGCGCTTTCGGCCGCGTTGGGCCGAGGACCGGCGCGGCGCATTCTCGGCCGCGCTGGGCTGAGGATCGGCGCGGCGTATTCTCGGCCGCGCTGGGCCGAGGACCGGCCGGAGGTCAACGCCTCGTCGGGGTCGTTCAGGCCCGCCGGGCGAGTTGGGTGACGAACGCGCGCCAGGCCGTGGGCGCGAAGGCGAGCGCCGGGCCGGTCGGGTCCTTCGAATCCCGTACGCCGATGACGCCGGGCAGGTTGTCGGCGACCTCGACGCAGTTGCCGCCGTTGCCGCTGCTGCGGCTGCTCTTGCGCCACCGGGCGCCGTTCAGCTCCATGACTCCGCCACTTCCTGGATGAGTTGGACCGACTGCCAGTGGGACAACGCCTCCCCGCGCACGTTCTCCCATGCCGCCATCATGGCGGCGATGTCCTCGGGGTCGCTAGCCACTTGTCCCTGAAGTTGGTTGTCGAGGTAGCCGGCGACCCGGTGGTCGTGGCTGTGCGCGATCACGAAAGGTCCGTTGAGGCCGGCATAGGCACCGACCGTGCTGGGCACGACGTGCACCCGGATGTGCGGCTCGACGCACGCCGCCGCAACGGCCAACAGTTGTTCGCGCATCGTCGACCGGCCGCCCACCGGACGGCGGATGACCGCCTCGTCGACGACCGCCGTGAACTGCGGCGGGTCGTCCCGCTTGAGCACGCCCTGCCGGCCGAGTCGGACCGTGAGATGCCGCTCGATCTCGCCCCGGGGGATCAGGCCCGCGCCGCTCAGCACCGCGCGGGCGTACGCCTCGGTCTGGAGCAACCCCGGCAGAACGGTCGACTCGTACGACCGAAGCGACACCGCCTCGCGCTCGATCTCCTGCCACGGGCGAAACCAAATGGGGTCACGACGTCTTGAAGTGTCCGGCCAGATGTCCGACACGTCCTTGTGGAGAGCCTCCGCTGCCGCCAGCCGGTGCCGAGGATGTGGGATGCGATCCTCCGTCAACCAGCGCCCCACGGTCTTCGGGTCGACGCCGACGGTCTCGGCGAGAGATTCGGTGGTGTGCCCGGTGTCGCTGAGCGCCACCCGAAGCGCATCGTTCACGGCCCCTCCATCGGATGTCTTGGATATCTGAAGACCATATCGCTACGCGGTGTATCTGTCTCGTAACTCACCCGAGGGTGGTGCGCAGAAGACGGCGTGACCGGTGGAGGCGCAGGAGCCCGGCGGTCGACGTCAGTCCGGGGGTCGCCCCGACGGGGAGGCGGGGTGACCCCCGTCCACCGCGAAGGAGGTCCGCCCATGCCCCGCCGCCGCTACCGCAACCACCTGCCGACCCGGCCCACCTGGCGTTGCGCCGCGTGCGGCATCGCCTGGCCCTGCTCGGCGGCGAAGCTGCGGCTGCTCGGCGAATACCGGCACGACCGGCTCGCGTTGACCGTCTACCTGGCGACGCTGCAAACAGAGGCCGGCGAACACCTCACCGACATCGACCCGGCCCGCCTGACCGACCGCTTCCTCGGCTGGACCCGCGCCCGCGCCTGACCTCGCCAGCGCGTCGCGAAGCGAGAACACGCTAAGTTCCGGATCGAGGCCGAGGTCGGAGTGGGACGGCAAGGTGGTGTTCGACAAATGAGCAAGTACAAGCGGGCCAGCGGCGATGTGCTCCGCTGGCCAGACAGCCCCGATGCGCGGAAAGCGCTGGAAAAGTGGTTCGCCGACGCTTCGGCCACGGCATACCTGTCGGGCGATTTTCTTGATTTTCGCGGCGCGGACCTCAGCCGTCTCGACCTGGCCGGCGCCTACCTCGCCAATTCTCACCTGGTCGGTGTCCGATTCGAGGAGGCCAACCTCGGTGACGCCAACCTGACCAACGCCGAGTTGCAGGGCGCGGATTTCTCCTTCGCCGACCTGGCCAAGGCGGAAATGGTCGGTTGCTCGGCCGGTGAGGCGCTGTTCCGTTCGGCTCGACTGTTCGCGGTGCAGCTCGACGATGCCGTTCTGGCAGGGGCGGATCTCCGGCAAGCGATTCTCAATTCCGCCAAGCTCTACAAGACCGATCTCCGCGGCGCCAATCTTGAGTTGGCCAGCCTGCGCTGGTGCACGCTGGGCGGCCCGAGCATGCCGACGGTGTTGACCGGCGCGCGGATGTTCGGCTGCCAGTTCGAGGGCGCGAAGGGTGCCGTCGTCGGTCCGGTCCTCGTCGACGAGGAAGCGACCCGGTCCCTCGGCGGCGCGGAGCTGGAGTCGTGGTTCTCGGCGCAGGGCGCGGAGCACGTCCAGGTGGTGGGCTGACCCCACCGCGGAGACGACTCAGGGCCGGTCCCGTTGGGGCCGGCCCTGTCGTTCGTGCTGCTCAGGCGAGCGGAGGATACGAGATTCGAACTCGTGAGGGTGTAAACCCAACACGCTTTCCAAGCGTGCGCCCTAGGCCTCTAGGCGAATCCTCCGCGAGCCAGGATACAGGCCGCTGTCGGCCGGGCCACCCCACCACCCCCTGAAGATCGACGGGCGGTCGGGTAGGCTTGGCGTCACCTCCCGTGCGGCGGTATCTCGTGAACCTCCCCAGGGCCGGAAGGCAGCAAGGATAAGCGAGCTCTGCCGGGTGCACGGGAGGCCTTTTTGTCTGTGGGCCGGTTGATCCACTCGACATCCGTGATGTCGGGGCATCCCGGGAACGCGGACACCCCGATTTCCAGGAAGCCGAGTCGATCAAGCCCCGCAACCCAGGGCAACCCGGCACCGGGTCGGCGGGGTGGGTGGTCACCCGCGCCCGACCGGCGCAGAATGGCTCGGTCGAGAGGAGGCGGGACGAGTGACGCTGGCGCTCTACCGCAAGTACCGGCCGCGTACCTTCGCTGAGGTCATCGGTCAGGAGCACGTGACCGAGCCGCTGTCGCAGGCGCTGCGCAGCGGACGGCTCAACCACGCCTACCTCTTCTCCGGCCCGCGCGGCTGCGGCAAGACCTCCAGCGCCCGGATCCTGGCCCGCTCGCTCAACTGTGAGCAGGGCCCCACCCCGGAGCCGTGCGGCAAGTGTGAGTCCTGCCGCTCACTGGCCACCGACGGCGCCGGTTCGATCGACGTGATCGAGATCGACGCGGCCAGCCACGGTGGTGTCGACGACGCCCGCGAGCTGCGCGAGCGCGCCTTCTTCGCGCCGGCCAGCAGCCGCTTCAAGATCTACGTCATCGACGAGGCGCACATGGTCTCGACCCAGGGCTTCAACGCCCTGCTCAAGCTGGTCGAGGAGCCCCCGGAGTACGTCAAGTTCATCTTCGCCACCACCGAGCCGGAGAAGGTCCTCGGCACGATCCGTTCGCGGACCCACCACTACCCGTTCCGGCTGATCCCGCCGAAGATCCTCCGCCCGTACCTGGAGCAGCTCACCCAGGCCGAGGGCGTCGCCGTCGAGCCGGCGGTCTTCCCGCTGGTGGTTCGCGCCGGTGGCGGCAGCGCCCGGGACAGCCTCTCCGTGCTCGACCAGCTCATCGCCGGCGCCGGTCCGGAGGGCGTCAGCTACGCCCGCGCCGCCGCGCTGCTCGGGGTCACCGACGCCGCGCTGATCGACGAGATGTGCGACGCGCTGGCCGCCGGGGACGGCGCGGCCGCGTACGCCACCGTCGACCGGGTGGCCGAGGCCGGGCACGACCCGCGCCGGTTCGCGTCGGATCTGCTGGAGCGGCTGCGCGACCTGATCGTGATTCAGCAGGTGCCGGACGCCGCCGCGAAGGGCCTGATCGACGGCCCCGCCGACCAGATCGAGCGGATGGCCGCCCAGGCGTCCCAGCTCGGCCCGGCCACGCTCTCCCGCTGCGCCGACATCGTGCACGACGGCCTGGTGGAGATGCGCGGCACCACCGCGCCCCGCCTGCTGCTGGAGCTGATCTGCGCCCGGATGCTGCTGCCCGGCGTGGACGACTCCACCGGCGGCCTGCTCCAACGCCTGGAGCGGATGGAACGCCGGCTCACCCTCGCCGGCACCGACGCGCCGCCGGCCGCCGCCGGCGCCGCGCCTGCCAACCACCCAGGGGTACGCCCACAGCACGCCACCCCGGTCCAGGCTGCCGCCACCCCGGCACCGGTGAACGCCCCGACCTCCGCACCGCCGTGGGCGGTCGACCCGGCGGCGTCCCCGACTCGGAGCGCTGCGGCCTCGGGCGGTCCCGCCCCGGCTGGTCCGGTCACCGGTGCACCCGCCGCTCCGACCTCCGGTGCGCCGGCCTCGTACGTCTCGGCGGCCGACTCGCCGATCCCGGCGTCCCCCGGGGCGTCGACCGGCTCAGCTCTCGCCGACCAGGCCGTACCCGTCTCGCCCGCCGGCCCGGCCCCACGTCGCGTGGTGCCACCGTCGGCGGTGCTTCCCGACCCGGCCACGCCCGCCCCGCCCCGACCGGGCGCGCCCGCCGCCGCGCTGGACGCGGTCGCGGTCCGCCGCGTCTGGCCCGACGTGGTCGGCAAGGTCAACCGGACCAACAAGCGGATCGCCGCCCTGATGCGCGACGCGGTGGTCCGCGAACTCGACGGCGACATGCTGGTGCTGACGGTGAAGTCCACCGTGCTGGCCAAGATGATGGCCGACCACGCGGCGGTGCTCACCGACGCGCTCTACGAGGAGTTGGGCGGGCGCTGGCAGATCCGGTGCGAGGTGGCCGGCGAGCGCGGTGGCGTGTCGCTGTCCGGCTCACCGCGCACGCAGCCCGCCGCACCGGCCCGACCCGCGGCACCGCCCTCCGGGCCGGACACGCCGCCCGCCGCGACGAGCGCCACGACCCCGACTGCCACCGCCAGCCCGACGAGCGCGCCGCCCACCGCAGCGAACCCGCACCCCGCGCCCGGCTCAAACCTCGCGCCTGGCGCGACGGGCACGCCAGGCACGAACGCATCCGCCGGGGTGTCGAGCGCGCTGCCCAGTGCGGCCGGAGGTGCCGGCCCCGAAGTAGTGCACCCGGTGACCGCCGCGAAGCGCCTCGACCGCCAGGTCGACGGTGGTGGCGATCTCGTCGAGCAC
>NZ_JBEXHP010000056.1:0-37669 GCF_040607895.1 Micromonospora sp. NPDC005220 | reverse complement strand
GCCGCGGTCGTGGTGCCCGCGGCGGCGCCGCTGCCGGCGCTGGCGACCAGCCCGGCGAGGACGACCGCCAACGCGGTCAGTGCGCTCCTGATCCTCATTGTGGTTTCTCCGTTCGGTGTCGGGGTCACGTCACGGCGGCGCTGCCGGTGACCCTCTGCCGTCACCGTGCCGACAACCGGCCACGACGGCTTCGCTGCGGGGTAACCGCTGCGTAACAGTCGCCACATCGTCGGTATGACGCTTCCGCTATGCCGAACATCGATCGCCGTCACATTAATATCTACGTGCATCGATGACCCGGTGGCCGATGGCCGCCGACGACGGCAGGGGAGTGCCCGATGTTCCGAGGACAACTGAGACGTGCGGCGCTGGCCATGCTGGTGGCGATCCTGGCGGCAGCCGGTATGCAGCTCGCCACCGGCGCGCCGGCCGCCGCCGTCCGGACCGTCTACTACGACGCGAGCCGGACCGGCGAGTTCCGTACCAACTTCGACCAGGCGGCGCAGATCTGGAACAGCCGGGTCAGCACCGTCCGACTCCTGGCCGGCACCCCGGCCAGCATCACCATCTACGTCGACGACGGCTGGCCCCGGGCGCAGCCGACCGGCCTCGGCTCAGGCCGGATCTGGATGGGCCGCACGGCCGTCAACCAGGGCTACGACCGCAACCGCATCGCCGCCCACGAACTCGGCCACATCCTGGGTCTGCCGGACCGGCGTACCGGACTCTGCTCCGATCTGATGTCCGGCAGCAGCGCCCCGGTCTCCTGCCGCAACGCGAACCCCAGCTCGGCCGAGGCGAGCGAGGTGAACTCGCTGTTCGCCGGCACCCTGGCCGCGCCGGCCAGCACGACGTACACCTGGAACGGCGCCTCCGACATCGGCCCGACGGTGGTCGGCGGGCGGCCGGCCTCGGAGAACTACCCCTTCATGGTGTACGTCTCCGGCTGCACCGGCACGCTGATCACGGCCAACTGGGCAGTCACCGCCAAGCACTGTTCGACGCCGGCCTCGGTGCGGGTGGGCAGCATCAACCGCACCAGCGGCGGGACCGTGGTGCGGGTGACCCGTGCCGTCAACCACCCGAGCGTCGACGTCAAGCTGCTGCAACTGGCCAGCTCGGTCACGTACGCGCCGGCCCCGATCCCGAGCACCTCCGGTGCGGTGGGCACCGCCACCCGGATCATCGGGTGGGGACAGACCTGCGCCCCGCGGGGCTGCGGATCGGCCCCGGCAGTGGCCAACGAACTGGACACGTCCATCGTGGCCGACAGCCGGTGCTCCGGGATCAACGGCCCGTACGAGATCTGCACCAACAACACCAACGGCAACTCCGGCGCCTGCTACGGCGACTCCGGCGGGCCGCAGGTACGCCGGGTCAACGGAGTGTGGAACCTGATCGGCGCGACGAGTCGGGCCGGCAACAACAACTCCACCTGCGCCACCGGCCCGTCCATCTACGTCGACCTGCCGTCGATCCGATCGTGGATCTCCACCCAGGTCGGTGGCCTGCCCGTCTGACCATCAGGGACCGTGTGGGCGGGGGAGCGCCAGACGCGCCCCCGCCCGGCGTGCCGCCGTCACCCACGGCATCCCACAACGCGGTACGGTGCGTGGCATATCGGCACATCGGAGGTGGCTTCATGCCTACCGTCGTCGTCCTCGCGCTGACCCTAGCCCTCGCGCCCGCGCCGTCCCCGTCGGCCACCGCGAATCCGCTCGGCGACATCATCGGTGGCGTCGGTCAGATCGTCGACGACCTGCTCGGCGGCACGCCGAGCGCCACTCCCGGGCCGAGCGTCACCCCCACCGGGGCGCCCACGCCGAGTCGATCACCGGTTGCCGGTCCGCCCAGCCCGGAGCGGTCCATCGCCACCCCGCTGCCCGTCGGGTCGGCGGGGGTTGTCCCCGCACCCGCCGCCCCCGATGGCCGCGCCGCTGCCGAGAGCACCGACACCCGGGAAGCCGCCGTGCCCCGGGGCGACGGAGGCGCCCCCGCACCGGTGCCCCCGCCGGCGCTCGCCAACCCCACCCGCGCCGCCTGGCCACCCGTGTCGTACCTGCTGGTCGTGGCGCTCCTCGCGGTGCTGGCACTGCTGCTCCTGCGCCGCCGCGCCGCGGTCCCCGCCGCCACCGAGATGCCCGATCCCGGCCCGGCACCGGATTCCGGCCCGGCACCAGACCCCGGCCCGGCACCGGACAATGTCAGCCGGTTGCCGACCAGCCTCAACGCCATCTACGAGATGGGCCGGCTGGACGAGCGACTCGAACAGGAACGCCGCCGGGGCACCTGAGGGCGCGCCCCCGCCGTCGCTCTCAGCGAGCCGAGTAGCCGCCCTCACGCCGGGGGATCTCGTCGTCGTACGCCCCGACCGGCCCGCTGTAGCGGACCTCGCCCTTCGGGTACGGCCAGGCGTTCGCGGTGCAGCCGTGCAGGCCGAGCGTCTGCTGCTGCATCACCGGCGCCGACCGGCCCCGCCCGGGGCACCGCTCGTGGCCGTACCCGAGCTTGTGCCCCACCTCGTGATTGACCATGTACTGCCGGTAGGTGTCCAGGCTCGCGCCGTAACCCGGCACCCCCTTGACCCAGCGCGCCACGTTGAGCACCACCCGGCCGCCGTTGCGGCAGGACGTGTAGGCGTCCGGCGCGTCCTGGCAGAGGGTGTCCCGGGTGCCGGGGGTGGCCAGGTAGATGGTGAAGTCGGTCGGTTCGCCGGCACCGACCCGGCGCAGCCGCCACGCTCCGCCCGCCGTCCACCCGCGTGGGTCGTTCAACGTCGTGGTGATCGCCGTGGCGATGTCGGCCGCCGGCAAACCCCGGATGTCGCGCTCCACGGCGACCCGGTAGCGCAGCAACCGGCCGGCGGTCGCGCGTCCGGGCGTCTTCTCGCCGGGCGCCACCGACCAGCGGTTGCCCCCGGTGGCGGGGTAGCTGACCGGGGTGACGAGCGCGGAGCTGGGCCGAATCTCGGTGGTGCCGATCGGCCGAGCGGCAGCTGTCGACGGTCCGCCGGGCAGTGGCCCGGCGGCGACCGGGTCGGTGACGGGTTGCCCGGTGGCCGGCAGACCGCATCCGGTGAGCAACGCCACCAGCAGCAGCGACGCCATCCGGGCGGGACCCCGGCGGCGGGTAGCCTTCATCGACATGTCTCTCCCCTCGCGCGTCGCTCGGCGGCGGCGCGGAGGAGAAGACGGGTGACCGCGGCGAAAAGTTGATGTGATCCGGGCTCAACCTTTCGGCGGCGTCGCCCGTCTCTAGCTCTGTGGCACGGGGAGGGTTCGCGGTGGCGCGGGGGGACGCCGATTTCGTGGAGTTCGCGCGGGCGGCGTCCGCGCGACTGGTGCACGCCGCGTTCCTGATGACCGGCGACCACCACCAGGCCGAGGACGCCGCGCAGACCGCCCTGGTCCGCACCTACGCGTCGTGGTCGCGGATCCATGACGACGACGCCTACGCGTACGCCCGCCGCACGCTGGTCAACCATCTCGTGGACGGGTGGCGGCGGCCGCTGCGGGAGTACCCGACCGACGAGGTGCCGGAGCAGCGACGTGGCGACGTGGCCGACGACGTGGCCACCCGGCGCTGGTTGATCACCATCCTCGGCGCGCTCAGCCCTCGGGAGCGCGCCATCGTCGTGCTGCGTTACTACTTCGACCTGCCGGAGGCGCAGGTGGCCCGGGAACTCTCCGTATCCCTCGGCACGGTCAAGAGCACCAGCTCGCGAGCTCTGGAGAAGTTGCGCAGCGCCGCGCCGCGTACGGCTGATGAGGAGGCGCGCCGATGAGCGAGCTGGACCGGCTCCGCCACGCCATGCGGGAGACCGAGCGCCCCGACGCCGTGCTCGATCTGGCCACCGTGATGCGCGAGGGGCGTCGGTTGCGGACCCGCCGGCGCGTCGCCGGAGCCGGGGCGGCGACGCTCGCGACCGGCCTGGCCGCGGTGGTCGTCGTGGTGGCGGTCGGCGGCCCCGGGCCGGGCGGTCCGGCGCCGACCGAACGCCCACCGCCGATCGCCGTCGCCCCGCCGTCGGCCGGTGTCTCGCCGACGGTGGAGAAGTCGCTGGAGCCCACACCGCCGCCGACGATGGCCCGCGACGTCCCGCCGCCGAAGGCGCTGGGCCAACTGATCGACAGCGGGGTGCGGCACGGCGCCGACCGGCGGGTCTACTACATGGTCGCGGTGTCGGTGCCCGGAGCACCCAAGGTGTCCATCGGACTGGCCGCCGGTCGTCAAGCTCCGGACGGCTCGCTGAGCACGGACATCCTGGTCAACGACGTCGAAGGCAGCGACCGTCGCGCCGGGTTCCACCAGATCGGGTACGACGAGGGCTCAACTGCCGCGCCGGTGCCCACCTTCGGCTACTTCGTCGGTCCGGCCAAGCGGGTCATCGGCACGGTGCACGGTCGGCAGGTCGACGCGCGGCTGGCTCGGTGGAGTGGCGACAAGCAGGTGACGATCTTCTGGTTCGACCCGGCTCAGCTCAGGCCGGGGCAGCGGTTGGACGGCATCATCGCCCGCGACAGCAGCGGCCGCCGGCTCTGACGGCTGGTCAGGCTGGCCGGTGGTCGTTCAGGCCAGCCGACGCTCGATGGTCACCGTCGTCCCCTCGGCGGTGGAGACCAGCCGCACGTCACCGTAGGCGTTCATCAGCAACGCGCCGCGTCCCCGGTCCATCGCCGGCCGGCGGTCCCGCCAGGTGCCGAAGTCTCGTACCGAGATCCGGATCAGCCCGCCACCCAGCTGGACGCGCAGGTGCACCTCCGGACGGCTGGGCCGCTGCGCGTGCTCGACGGCGTTGTTCATCGCCTCGGAGGCGGCGAGCAGGAGATCTTCCAGCACGTCCGGGTCGACGTTCAGGTCGCCCAGCGTGGCCCGGACGTCCCGACGCATCGCCGCGGCCGAGGTGGGTGCGGACGGGTACGTCCACCCGACGTCCAGGAGGTCGCCCAGCCCGTCCGGGTCGTTCAGCCCGTCCGGGTCGGCCGGTGGGTCGGCGACCACTGTCGTGTCGTGTACCGGTTCGGCCGCTGGGGCCGGCGTTCCGAGGTCGACCGGGACGGGACGCGCCGACGGCGCTGGGGCGGCGTCCGTCGCCGGGTCGCCACCGATAGCCGCCGTCGGGGTACGGTCGCGGGCTCGGCGGATGCTGGCCCGGACCCGGGCCATCAACTCGGCCGCGGCGAACGGTTTCACCAGGTAGTCGTCGGCGCCCAGGTTCAAGCCCTCCACGCTGGCCTCCCCGCCGGCACGGGCGGAGAGCACCAGCACCGGCAGCGCCTGGGTGACCGGGTCCGCGCGTAGCCGGCGTACCAGGTCGAAGCCGTCCAGTACCGGCATCATCACGTCGGTCAGGACCAGGTCCGGCAGGTCGCGGTGGATCTCGTCGAGGGCCTGCTGCCCGTCGGTGACGGCCCTCACCCGCCAGCCCTGCCCGGTGAGCAGCCGGGTGAGGTACGCCCGCATGTCGGCGTTGTCGTCGGCGAGCAGGATCCGGGCTCCGGCCAGCTCGTCCGTGGCCCGCCCGGACGTGGGATCGGGCTCGGTCAGCGCGTCGCCCGGTTCGGCGAGCCAGCCCATCGCCTCCTCGACGGCGGCGCGGGCCGCGTCACCCCGCCCGTCCACCGCCGGCCCGGTGACGCCGATGCGGTGCGCCGCCGACCAGGGGAGCGTCACGGTGAAGCTGCTGCCGACGCCGACCTGGCTGGTTGCGTGAACGTCGCCGCCCTCCAGCCGGGCCAACTCGTGCACCAGCGCCAGGCCGATGCCGGTGCCCTCGTGGCTGCGCGAGCGGGCACCCCGGACCCGGTGGAAGCGTTCGAAGAGTTTCGGCAGGTCCCGTTCCGCGATGCCGATGCCGGTGTCCGCGACGGTGAGGCGCACCTCCTCGTCGTCGGCGTCGAGGGTGACCCGGATGTGGCCGATGAACGTGTACTTCAGGGCGTTGGAGAGCAGGTTCGTGACGATGCGTTCCCAGTTGACCGGGTCGACCGCGACCGGCCGGGGCAGCGGCGGGCAGCTCACCTCAAGGGTCAGCCCGGCCCGCTCCACGGCGGCCCGGAACACCCCGGCCAGTTCGGCGGTGAGCGCGGCCAGGTCGACCACCCGGGCGTCGCTGCGGGCCCGACCGGCCTCCAGGCTGGAGAAGGTGAGCAGGCTGTTGACAAGCGTCAACAGTCGGGTGGCGTTACGCCAGCCGGTCTCCACCCGCTCCCGCTGGACCGCTGCCAGCGGCGCGGTGGCGTCGGTGAGGGCGTCGGTCAGCGGGCCGAGGATGAGGGTCAACGGGGTACGGAACTCGTGGCTGACGTTGGCGAAGAAGTCGGTCTTGACCCGGTTCAGTTCGGCCATCGCCTCGACCCGGCGCCGCTCCTCCTCGTACTCCTGGGCGTTGCGCACCGCCACGGAGATCTGCTGGGCGAGGAGCTGGTGGAAGGAGCGGTACGCCTCGTCGAGCCCGCGGCTGGGGCTGACCCCCACCAGCAGCACGCCGAGCGGCTGATCCTCGTCGGCGGAGGGCAGTGGTAGCGCCAGCGCGGTGCGGACCGGGTCGTCCCACGGGCCGGCGGGCAGCGGCAGCCGGTCGGCGACGTCGGTCACCTGGGTCGCCCGGCCCTCGGCGGCGTCCGTCAGCCCCCAGGCGTACCCGGGCGGGCCCGGGTCGGCCAGCTCGACAGTGTCCGGCAGGGCCCCGGCGTGCCCCTGGTCGACGCCGGTGCAGGCGACCCGGCGCAGCGCCGTACCGTCACGCAGGTAGATGGCGGCGAACGGCACGTCCAGGGGGTGTCCGGCGATCACGTCGATCAGCCGAGCGCCGGTGGCGTCCACGTCGACGGTGCGCCCGTCGCCGAGCACGGACAGGTCGCGCAGGAGGCGGAGCCGGCGTTCGCCGACCACCTGCTGGGTGACCTCGCTGCACACGGTCAGTACGCCGACGGTGCGGCCGTCGTCGTCGCGGGCCGGGGCGTGCGAGACGCTGAAGTACGCCTCCTCGCGGTAGCCGGCCCGCTCCAGCAGCAGTTGCAGCGCGGGGACCCAGCTGGCCACCCCGGTCGCCATGGCGTCCTCGATCAGCGGGGCGAGCACGTCCCAGCCCTCGGCGAGGGTCACCCGCACGTCGTCGCCGAGCGCGGCGGGGTGCTTGTCGCCGATCAGCGCCGAGTAGGCGTCGTTGTAGAGCTGGGTGTAGCTCTCACCCCAGAGCAGCAGCATGGGGTACCGGGAGGAGAGCACCATCCGAACGGCGGCGCGCAGGCTCTGCGGCCATCCGCTGACCGGGCCGAGCGGAGTACGGGCCCAGTCCAGCTCCGCCAACAACCGCCCGGTGTCACCACCGCCGAGGAACAGGTCACTGCCGGGTGGTGTCACGCTCGATCCGACCCCATCGCAAGCCCCCGTTCCGGGCCCAACGACCCTGCCGCGCTACCTACCCATCTTGACACCTCTACTCACCTGTGCTGACGCCGGTACCCACCGTCGAATCGGCGGCGGTTCGGGACGAACGACCGATGCTCAAGGAATAGATATCTGTAAGTGTCGCGGGTATCTCTCCAACCCCCGAGGAGCCCCCATGAGAGGCAGAACGCTGAGCGCGGGAACCGCGCTCGCCGTGTTCGCCGGAATGACGGTGACGCTGGCCGCCCAGCCGGCGACCGCGTCACCTCCGACCGCGACGACGATGACCCGGCCGATCGCCGCGGCCGCCGCCGCGCTGGCCGCACCGGACATCTCCGTCACCAACGTCCAGGCGCACCTGACCCAGTTCAACGCCATCGCCACCAGTAACGGTGGCAACCGGCGGGCCGGCTCGGCCGGCTACACCGCCTCGCTCAACTACGTCAAGACCAGGCTCCAGTCGGCCGGCTACACCGTCACCGAGCAGTACTGCTCCAGCTGCACCTACCCCTCGAACAACCTCATCGCCGAGTGGCCCGGCGGCGCGGCCGATCAGGTGGTCATGTTCGGTGCCCACCTGGACGGCGTCTCGGCCGGACCGGGCATCAACGACAACGGCACCGGCTCGGCCACCCTCCTGGAGAACGCGCTGGTCCTGGCCGCGCAGAACCCGACCATGACCAAGCGGGTCCGGTTCGCCTGGTGGACCGACGAGGAGCAGGGGCTCAACGGCTCCCGGTTCTACGTCAACTCGCTCAACGCCACCCAGCGCGGCTACATCAAGGGGTACTACAACTTCGACATGGTCGGCTCGACCAACGGCGGCTACTTCATCAACCGGGTCACCTCGACCACGGCCGCGCCGTTGAAGGCGTACTGGGACTCGTTGGGCCTGCAACCGGAGGAGAACGTCGAGGGTCAGGGTCGCTCCGACGACTACTACTTCCAGCAGGCCGGCATCCCCACCTCGGGTTACGCGGCTGGCGCCAGCGCCCGCAAGACCAGCGCCCAGGCGGCCAAGTGGGGCGGCACCGCGAACGCCGCCTACGACTCCTGCTACCACCGGTCCTGCGACACGACCGCCAACGTCAGCGCCACCGTGCTGAACCGGGCGGCCGACGGTGTCGCGTACGCGCTGTGGCAGCTCGCCGTGGGCGATGGCACCCCGACCAACGACTTCTCCGTCTCGGTCAGCCCCACCACGCGCACCGTGGCGCAGGGCGCCAGCACCACCGCCACGGTCGCCACCGCGACCACCTCCGGTTCGGCGCAGTCGGTCAGCCTCTCCGCCTCCGGTGCGCCCAGCGGGGTCAGCGTCTCGTTCAGCCCGTCGTCGGTGACCTCGGGCGGCTCGGCCACGGTGACCCTGGCCGCCTCGGCCAACGCCACGACCGGCACCTTCACCATCACGGTCACCGGCACCGGCTCGGTCACCCGCACCGCCAGCCTCACGCTGACCGTGACCGGCACCGGCGGCTGCGCCGGGGGTCAGGTGATCGGCAACGGCGGGTTCGAGAGTGGCAGCACGCCGTGGACCGCGTCCTCCGGCGTGATCACCAACTCCAGCAGCCAGCCGGCCCGGACCGGGTCGTACAAGGCGTGGCTCGACGGGTACGGCAGCACCCGCACCGACACCCTGTCCCAGTCGGTGACGGTGCCGGCCGGCTGCTCCACCTACACGCTGTCGTTCTGGCTGCACATCGACACCGCGGAGACCACCACCTCCACCGCGTACGACCGGCTGACCGTGCAGCTGGGCTCGACAACCCTGGCCACGTACTCGAATCTCAACGCCGCCTCCGGCTACGTGCAGCGCAGCTTCAACGTGGCGAGCGTCGCGGGGCAGACGGTGACGCTGAAGTTCACCGGCACCGAGGACTCGTCGTTGCAGACCAGCTTCGTCATCGACGACGTGACGCTGCAGGCGAGCTGACCGCGTACCCGACAAAGGGCCGCCGCCGGGGCTTCCCGGCGGCGGCCCGTCGCGTCGTGGTCAGGGAAGCTGCGGGTAGAGCGCGGCGACGCCGCCGGCCAGCCCGGCCTGCACCTGGCGGCTGAACTCGTCGGTGACGATCTCGTACGCGTCGGTCTCGATGCCGTCCACGCCGATCCGGGCAATCACCGCCGGGTCGGACTTCGGGGCGTCGATCCCGGCGGCCATGTCGGTGTCCATGTAGCCGACGTGCAGGCCGGCGACCCGGACGCCCCGCTCGGCGAGCTGGACGCGCAGCGCGTTGGTCATGGCCCACTCGGCCGACTTCGCGGCGCCGTAGGCCCCGATGCCGGGAAAGTTGACCCAGGACAACGCGGAGAGCACGTTGAGAATCGTCCCACCGCCGTTGGCCGCGATGATCGGAGCGAACGCCCGGACCATCGACAGGTTGCCGAAGTAGTGGGTCTCCAGCTCCAGCCGGACGAGGTCCAGGTCGCCGTCGAGCAGGTCGGTGCCGGTCTCGATACCGGCGTTGTTGATCAGCAGATTCACGTCGCCGGCCAGCTTGGCGGCGGCTGCCACCGACGCGGGGTCGGTGATGTCCAGCCGTACCGGCGTCACGCCGGGCAGGTCGACGCTGTCGGGATTGCGGGCGCCGGCGTAGACGGTGGCGCCCCGGGCGAGGAGTTCCGCGGCCAGGTGACGGCCGAAGCCACGGTTGGCGCCGGTGACGAAGGCGGTGCTTCCAGCGATCTTCATGGCCGCCACGCTATCCGGCCTAACTTTTGTTATGCAAAGTCAGCTATATCACCGGGGCGGTTGGCCGGATCGGGAATACGACCCGGACGCGGCCACAACCCGACCGGTGACGACTCGTATCCTTTCCGCGAACCTCCGCACGAGCCGAGATGGGAGACGGTGTGAGCAACCAGGCCGAAACGTTGGAATTCCAGGCCGAGGCGCGTCAGCTCCTCCAGCTGGTGGTCCACTCGATCTATTCGAACAAGGACGTCTTCCTGCGGGAACTCATCTCGAACGCGTCCGACGCACTGGACAAGCTCCGGCTGGCCACCCTCGTCGACAAGGACCTCGTCGCCGACACCGACGACCTGCACGTCGCCCTGGAGATCGACCGCGACGCCCGCACCCTCACCGTGCGGGACAACGGCATCGGGATGACCCGCGACGAGGTCGTCCAGCTGATCGGCACGATCGCCAAGTCGGGCACCGCCGAGCTGCTGCGCCAACTGCGCGAATCCGCCGACGCCCACGCCAAGCAGGACCTCATCGGCCAGTTCGGCGTCGGCTTCTACGCCGCGTTCATGGTCGCCGACCGGGTCACCCTGCTGACCTGCAAGGCCGGCGAGACCGGCGGCACCCGCTGGGAGTCCACCGGCGAGGGCACCTACTCGATCGAGGCGGTCGACGAGGCGCCGCAGGGCACCACGGTGACCCTGCACCTCAAGCCGGCCGACACCGAGGACAACCTGCACGACTACACCGCCGAGTGGACCATCCGCGAGATCGTCAAGCGCTACTCCGACTTCATCGCCTGGCCGATCCGGATGAGCGTCGAGCGCCCCGGCGCCGACGGCGAGGCTGCCACCCGCGAGGTGCAGACCCTCAACTCGATGAAGGCGCTCTGGGCGCGGCCCCGCGACGAGGTCGACGCCGCCGAGTACAACGAGTTCTACAAGCACGTCAGTCACGACTGGGCCGACCCGCTCGAGGTCGTGCACATGAAGGGCGAGGGCACCTTCGAGTACGAGGCGCTGCTGTTCCTGCCCAGCCACGCCCCGCTGGACCTGTTCTCCCCGCAGGGCCGCCGCGGCGTCCAGCTCTACGTCAAGCGTGTCTTCATCATGGACGACTGCGAGGCGCTGGTCCCGACCTACCTGCGCTTCGTCAAGGGCGTGGTCGACGCGCACGACCTGTCGCTGAACATCTCCCGGGAGATCCTCCAGCAGGACCGGCAGATCCAGATCGTCCGCCGCCGCCTGGTCAAGAAGATCCTCGCTACGGTCAAGGACCTCAAGGCCAACCACGCCGAGCGCTACCGTACCTTCTGGACCGAGTTCGGCGCGGTGGTCAAGGAAGGGCTGATCGACGACACCGACAACCGGGACACCCTGCTGGACCTCCTGTCGGTGGCCTCCACCAACGACCCGGCCGAGCCCACCGACCTGGCCGGTTACGTGTCGCGGATGAAGGACGGGCAGAGCGACATCTGGTACGCCACCGGCGAGTCCCGGGCCGCCATCGAAAACTCTCCGCACCTGGAGGCGTTCCGGGCCAAGGGTCACGAGGTGCTGCTCCTCACCGACCAGGTCGACGAGGTGTGGGTCGAGCGGGTCGGCACGTACGACGGGCGGCCGCTGCGCTCGATCGCCAAGGGCGAGATCGACCTGGACACCGACGAGGAGAAGCAGCAGGCCGAGGCCGAGCGCGAGCAGCAGCGACAGGAGTTCGCCGGGCTGCTCGACTGGCTGGGGACCACCCTCACCGACAGCGTCCGGGAGGTTCGCCTCTCGTCGCGGCTGACCACCTCACCGGCCTGCGTCGTCGGCGACGCCCACGACCTCACCCCGACCCTGGAGAAGATGTACCGGGCGATGGGGCACGAGATCCCGCCGACCAAGCGGATCCTGGAGATCAACCCCGGTCACCCGCTGGTGTCCGGGCTGCGAAAGGCCCACGAGCAGGGCAGCAACCCCGGCGCCCTGACCGAGACCGCCGAGCTGCTCTACGGGCTGGCGGTGCTCGCCGAGGGCGGTGAGCTGACCGACCCGGCCCGCTTCACCCGGACGCTCGCCGACCGACTGGCGCGCACCCTCTAGGCGAACGGGGGATCGCTCGCCCGGTGCTAGCCTGACGCGTCCCGCACGAGAGGTGGAGTCTGGGCGGTGCTCAGAATGATGCTGCGTACGTCGGCCGCCTGCGTGCTCGCGGTCTGCGTGGTGAGCGCGTGCGGCTCGCCACCGGATCGGTCGCCGGGCGAAGCGATCCCCTCCAAGGCCCAGGCAACGGGTTCGGCCACCGCCACACGCTCTCCGTCCCCAGCGGTTCCGCCAACGGGCGGTCCGGGCTACTCCGCGGCGTTGTCCGCCCGCCTGCTCACCACGGACTCGGTACCGCCCGGATTCACCGTGGAGATTGCCACAGGCATGTCGGCGGACGCTGGGGAGCGACGCTTAGCGGTCGCGCGGTCCTGTCCGGGCATGATCCCGCTCCTGTCGGGCAGGCAGCTGAGCGGGGCTCCGTCGGCGAAGGCAGCGGCCACCCTCAGCTATGAGGCGGGTCCGGATGACCTGTGGGTGGGCACCGAGGTCCTTCGGACCTACGCCGACGACGGCGCGCGACGAGCGATGAGCGACCTGCGAACCTTCATCGGCCGTTGTCCCACCGCCGCGTCCTCCAACCAGGGCGGCAGCCACCGCTTCGCAGTCGGGCCGGGGCCGCGGTTGGGCGACGACAGTATTCACCTCAGGTGCAGCGCCACGAACGGTGCTGACACGCTGGAATGTGACAGCGTCCTCGTTCGGATCGGAACCACGCTGGTCGTCGTTCAGGAGGAGGGCAACAAGCCAGGTGGTGACAGGTACCTGGGCCAGCTCGCCGAAGCGGCGCTGCGCCAGTACCAGACGACCGGGTCCTGACCGGGGTCGTACGGCGCGATGACAGGCGAACGCTCGGCCGGATCACCCGGCCGAGCGTTCGGGTAGGACAATGCGCAGCCGTCAGGCCGCGGAGGCGGCCTTCGTTCCCCGCTGCGCCGCTGCCGAGCCCGCGTTCCAGCCCCGCCGGGGGGCCGGTACGCCGCTCTGGGCGGGCCAGCCCGTCCCGACCTCGTCGTTGTCGTCGTCGATGGCCAGCTCGACCGACGCGGGCGTGCTGCGGGCCAGGCGCAGTGACTGCTCGGCGCCGGTGCGTGCCGCGCACGGCCAGGGCTGCCCGGCGCACTGCAGGTTGTGGCACTGACCCTCGTCGTCCGGCTCGTGGGCGCTCAGCACGTCGACCGCCAGCTGCCAGAGCAGCGGGTCGGTCACGTCGTGCGGACGCTCGGCGGTGCGGCTCGGCCGGTTGCTGCTGTCGTCGGACATGGTGGCCCCCCTCGTCAGGCTGTACCCCTCAAGGGTCACCCGTCAGCCGCCGGTTAAACCGCCGACCTGCTGTGATGTGTCCCTGGTCGCAGCTCGGCCGCGGACACCGCACGCGTATCGGTCAGTCCGGCAGTAGCGGCATCTCCACGCCCGGCTCCCGACCCAGCAACACCGCCCGGGTGAGTGCCGCTGATCCGAACCGGTCGCGGACCGCGTCCACCGCGGCGTCCAGATCGGACCCTGGGTCCGGCTGGAACGGAAGCTCCGGCTGCACCGGGTTGTCATCGAGGTTGCCCACCGAGACACCGAGCAGTGTGACACCACGGCGATCGATCTCGGGCAGCGCGGCGCGCAACAGCGCACGCGCGGCGGCGAGCAGCGGCGTCGTGTCCGCCGTCGCCTTGCCGATCGTGTGCGAGCGGGTCGCCCGGGTGTAGTCGCCGAAGCGCAGTCGCAGCACCACCGTGCGGCCGGATCGCCCGGCCGCACGCATCCGCCGGCTGACGCGGTCGACCAGGCCGGCGAGGATCGCGTCCAGTTCGGTCGAGGCGTGCGGGGTGCGACTCAACGCGTGCTGCGCGCCCATCGAACCGCGCCGCCGGCCCACCTGCACCGCCCGGGGATCGCGATTGTGCGCCAGGGCGTGCAGGTGCCGGCCGGCACCCGCACCGAGCAGCGACACCAGCGCCGCCTCCCCGAGCCGAGCCACTTCACCGACCGTGCTGATCCGGCGTTCCCGCAGCTTGGCGGCCGTGACCGGGCCGACGCCCCAGAGCCGTTCCACCGGCAGGGGGTGCAGGAAGGCCAGCTCGGCGTCGGGCGCGACCACCAGCAGGCCGTCCGGCTTGGCCACCCCGCTGGCGACCTTGGCCAGGAACTTCGTGCGGGCCACGCCCACCGTGATCGGCAGCTGGACCCGGTCGCGGATTTCCCGGCGCAGCCGCTCGGCGATCTCGGCCGGTGGCCCGACCAACCGCCGCAGACCACCCACGTCCAGGAACGCCTCGTCGATGGAGAGCCCCTCGACCAGCGGGGTGGTCTGCCGGAAGATCTCGAAGACCGCGCGGCTCGCCGCCGTGTACGCCGACATCCGGGGAGGCACGACGATCGCGTCCGGGCACAGTCGACGCGCCTGCCGGCCGCCCATGGCGCTGCGCACGCCCCGTGCCTTCGCCTCGTAACTGGCCGCGAGCACCACACCGCCACCGACGATCACCGGTCGCCCACGCAGGCGCGGGTCGTCGCGCTGCTCGACCGACGCGTAGAACGCGTCCAGGTCGGCGTGCAGGATGCTGGCGCCGGGCGACACGTACACATGTTCGCATGGCGCCCGGCCGGTCTGGCAGTGAGCTGGGCGAACGCCCGATCAGTCGAGGCAGAACTCGTTGCCTTCGGGGTCGGCCATGATGAGGTGACCGGCGCCCAACGGGGGAGTGGGTTCGTGCCGACTGAGCCGCTTGGCGCCATGCGACATGAGCCGTTCGGCCTCCACCTCCAGGGCCGCCATCCGCTCGTCGCCCGCCAGCCCGGGGGCCGCGCGTACGTCGAGGTGGACGCGATTCTTCACCTGCTTGTGCTCCGGCACCCGCTGAAAGAACAGCCGGGGCCGCGAGCCCTCCGGGTCGACCACCGCTGACGCGTCGTTGCGGTTCTCCGGCGGCACACCCATCGCCTCCAGTGCCTGGTCCCAGGACTCGAAGTCGCCGGGTGGGGCCTGCACCTGGTAGCCGAGGGCCTCGGCCCAGAACGTGGCCAACCCGGCCGGGTCGGCGCAGTCGACCGTGATCTGCACGTCGCGGATCACGGTGACCTCCTGCTTCCTGATCTGATCGGTCATGATCCCAGCCTCTCGCAGATAGCGGACAGGTTCGTTCCGCTATCCGTGCAACGATCGACGAGTGACCGTCGAGGCGACGACCGAACGGGTGCTGCGTCTGCTGGCGCTGCTGCAACGGCGACTGTCCTGGACGGCCGCCGAGCTCGCCGCCGAGCTGGGCGTCACCGGCCGCTGCGTGCGCCGCGACGTGCAGCGTCTGCGGACACTCGGCTACCCCGTGCACGCCGTGTCCGGCGTCGGCGGCGGCTATCAACTCGGCGCGGGCACCCGACTGCCGCCGTTGCTCCTCGACGACGAGGAGGCGATCGCCACGGCGGTCTCCCTGCGGCTCGCCTCCGGGGGCACGGTCGCCGGGGCCAGCGAGGCGGCGCTGCGGGCGCTCACGAAGCTCGACCAGGTGATGCCGTCGCGGCTGCGCGCCGAGGTGCGGGCGGTGCACGGCGCCACCGACACCCTCATCGGCCCGGTCGCCGAGATCGACGCGGAGCTGTTGGTGACGCTCGCGCGGGCCTGCCGAGACGGGGTGCGCGTGCGATTCCACTACCTCGGTCGGGACGCTGCCGAGCAGGAACGGACGGTCGAGCCGGTTCGGATGGTCACGACCGGCCGCCGCTGGTATCTGATGGCCTGGGACGTCGACCGCGACGACTGGCGTACCTTCCGGCTGGACCGGATGCGCTCGGCGGCGGCCACGACCTGGCGTTTCCCGGCATGCGAGCACCCGGATCCGGTCGCCTTCGTGCAACGGGCGGTGACCGGGGCACCGTATCGGTACCTCGCCCGGGTGCGCGTGCACGCCCCGGCCGACCGGGTGCGTGAGGTGGTCCCACCCCAGGTGGGGCGGGTCGAGGACGACCGCGACGGGTGGTCCGTGCTGGTCCTCGGCGGCGACAGCCTGGACTGGCTCGCCGCGCACCTCGCCCGCCTGGATCACGAAATGGAGGTGCTGGAGCCTCCCGACCTGCGCGAGGCCGCGGGCCGGCTCGCCCGTCGCCTCGCGGTGCTGGCCGGTGCGACGTCGGAGCCAGGCGCGCGATGACGCAGCGTGTAGTGGCGCAGCGACACCGGGCCGCCGTCGGGGGCGGTCCATGGTGCCGTGCTGGTGCCGACGCTCCGCCACCCTGCGCGCTCGTACAGCGCGGCGGCCGCGGTGTCACCGGCGGCCACCTCCAGCACCAGGTCCGTTGCGCGTTTGTCCGCCCACCGGCGGGCCCGGTCCAGCAGCGCGCTGCCCAGCGCCAACCCCCGGGCTTTCGGCACCACGAAGAGCCGAGCCACTTCGGCCGTCGGTTGGGCCAACGCCCCGCCCGCCGGGTCGGGCACCCGATGCACGGCGATGTGCCCCACCACGGAAGCGTCGTCATCGACGGCCACCCAGGCCCGCGCCGGGTGCGGCTCGCGGAGCCAGCGGTGCGGGTCGGCCGGCCAGTTCAGCGGGTACCTGTCGACCCGGTGAACCTCGGCGAGCGCCGCGACGCAGCCGTCCAGGTCGGTGGCGCGCCGTCGGCGGATGCGCGGTGGGTTCACAGGTCGTCGAACGGGCTGGCGTAGCGGAACTCGCCCCGGATCGACTCGTTCCACGCGTGCAGCGGTCGAGCCATGAAGTACTGCGGCCCCCACGGCTGCGGCGCGGTGACGCCCAGCTCGACGGCGGGCCGGAACCCGAAACGCGGGTAGTAGTCCGGGTGCCCGAGCAGCACCACCAGCGGCTCGTTTCGCGCGTCGGCCGCGCCGAGCACCGCGTGCATCAACGCGCTGCCGACCCCGCGCCGCTGCCACCCGGGCAGCACGCCCAGCGGCCCCAGGCCCAACGCCACCGCCGCACCGCCCACCAGGCCGCGGGTGGCGACCACGTGACCAACCACCTGGCCGTCCGAATCGGCCGCCACCAGGGAGTACGCGGGCAGCCACCCCTGGTCGACGCGGAGCGCGTCGACCAGCGTGGCCTCGACGGGTACGTCAGCACTGCCGTCGGCCTTGGCGAAAGCGGCGGTATGGACGGCCCGGATGGCGTCGATGTCGGCGGGTGTCTCGCGTCTGATCAGCACCGCGCCACCATAGGCGCGGTGTCTCGTCCGCTCCACGGCTTTTCGCCCGCCGTCGTCATGCCCGACCGCAGCGCGGGCGGCCATGGCCCGGAAACGCGTGATGACTGTCCGGCATCAATATGCCGCACCGTCATCAGGCTCATCAGGAAGCTGCGGCCCGGTTCCGCGGCCCGGTTCCGCGGCCCGGTCTCGCGGCCCGGTCTCGCGGTCCGGCCTCGCGCCGTGATCTCAGCCGACGGCGGTGGCTGACGGCGGGGCGCTGCCGCCCTGGGGCGCCTCCGGAACCATGAGCCGGATGATCTCCGCCTGATCGGCGGGCGAGGGCAGCCCCCATTCCGGCCGGTAGCCGTACACCTCGTGCAGTGGGGTGGAGCCGGTGCGGCCGGTCAGGATCTCCACGGCGTCGGTCCCGATCAGGCCGGGGTGTTCGACGCCGCAGGCCTCGGCGACCTTGGTCAGGTCCCGGCGCAGCGTCCGCAGGTAGTTGGCCGCCCGGACCGACTTCAACGTCGGGTCCAGGCCGCGGGCCAGCCACGCGTTCTGGGTGGCGACGCCGGTCGGGCAGGTGTCGGTGTGGCACTTCTGCGCCTGGATGCAACCGATCGACAGCATCGCCTCCCGACCGACGTTGACCAGGTCGCAGCCGAGCGCGAACGCCACGATGGCGTTGTCCGGCAGGCCGAGCTTGCCGCCGCCGACGAAGACCACCTGTTCGTGCAGGTCGTGCTCGGCGAAGATCTTGTACACCCGGGAGAAGCCCTGCTGGAACGGGAGCGAGACGGAGTCGGTGAAGATCAGTGGTGCGGCGCCGGTGCCGCCCTCGCCGCCGTCGATGGTCACGAAGTCCACGCCCCGGCCGGTGTCCCGCATCAGGGTGGCCAGTTCCTGCCAGAAGCCCAGGTCGCCGACCGCCGACTTGATGCCGACCGGCAGGCCCGTCTCGGCGGCCAGCAGTTCCACCCAGTCGAGCAGGCTGTCGCAGTCGGAGAACTCGGCGTGCCGGGACGGGCTGACGCAGTCCTGACCGGCCGGGATGCCCCGGGTGGCGGCGATCTCGGCGGACACCTTCGCCCCGGGCAGCAGCCCGCCGAGGCTGGGCTTGGCGCCCTGGCTCAGCTTGATCTCCAGCGCCCGCACCGGCGCGCCGGCCACGAGGTCCTTCAGCCGGTCGAGACTGAACCGACCGTGCTCGTCGCGGCAGCCGAAGTACGCCGTGCCGAGCTGGAAGACCAGCTCACCGCCGTTGCGGTGGTACGGCGACAGGCCGCCCTCGCCGGTGTTCTGCAGGCAGCCGGCGAGCGCCGCTCCCTTGTTGAGCGCGGTGACGGCGTTGCCGGAGAGCGAGCCGAAGCTCATCCCGGAAATGTTGACGACCGACTCCGGTCGGAACGCCCGAGCCCGCCCCCGTGCCGCGCCGAGCACCTTCGCGCAGGGCAACCGCACGTCGTGCCCGGCGGTCGGGGACGACGGTGGCACGGCGCGGCCGAAGGTGCGGTGCTTGATGATCGGGTACCCGGAGGTGTACTCGATGTCGTTGTCCGTGCCGAAGCCGAAGTAGTTGTTCTCCTGCTTGGCCGACGCGTACACCCAACGGCGCTGGTCGCGGGTGAACGGCCGCTCCTCGTCGTTGCCGGCCACGATGTACTGCCGAAGCTCCGGCCCGATCGTCTCCAACAGGTAGCGGGCCCGGCCGAGGACCGGGAAGTTGCGCAGTAGCGCGTGGTCGCGCTGGATCAGGTCCCGCGCGGCGAGCGCCGCGACGGCGGCGGCGACAGCGGGTACGGCTCGACGGGCCCAGGTCATGCCGGGGAGTCTTTCCGCCCTGGCGACGGATCAAACCGGTGGGCTGGCCGGTGGCGGTGCGGGTGCGCCCCGCACCGCCACCACGGGCTCAGCGGTGCCGGAACGACTCGCGGACCGATCCGCCGACGACCGTGCACCACGTGCTCGTGCTGAGCTTGCCGTTGCGGGGCAGGCCGTGCAGCGCCTGAAGGTCCTGCACCGCCGCCCGGGTGGCGTGGTCGTACGCCCCGGTGACGGTGACCGCGTACCCCTTGGTGGCCAGGATTTCCTGGACGGCCGTGACCGGCGCTCCGGCCGCGTGCTGGTCCAGCTCCGGCGCCAGCGTCTCCCAGGTCGGCGTGGTGAGGGTGGCGTCCACGTCCACCGGGATGCCGTTGCGGGCCTGCCAGTCCTGCACGGCCGCGACGGTCGCGGCGTCGAACGTGCCGCTGACGGTCACCGGGTAGCCCCGGTGGGCGAGCAGGTGCTGCACCACCCGGACGGAGGGGGAGTTGACGAAGCGCCACAGGTCCGGCCAGCGGCGCGCCGGCACGTCGCCGAGCTTGGTGCCGAGGGCGGCGTGCACCCGCCGCCGCAGCTCGGGGAACTGCCGGTAGAAGGCGGCGCCCGGGCAGTCGGTGGTCCGGAAGTCCCAGTGGCCGAAGATGTCGTACGCGTGCAGCCCGTACTGCCGGCAGATCGCGACGCAGAGCTTGACCAGCGAGTCGGTCAACGCCTTCGGCGGCGTCTCGGTGACGTAGGTGCCCTCGTTCTCGATGCCGATGGCCCGGCCGTTCTCGCCCGGGCAGTGCGCCGAGATCATCTGCCGGTCGCCGGCTTCGAGGCGTTCCAGGCTGCCCCGGCGGCCCTCCAGCACGTAGCCGCCGCGGCTCACTGTGAAGTGCTGGCCGGTGTCCGACCAGCCGTTGCCGTCGATGTGCAGGTCCTGGCAGTCGTGGGCCAGCTTGACGGCCTGCTCACGGGAGTAGTCGGTGACGTTCGGGAACGCCATGTGGTGCACGATGATCTTGTTGGTGGCGATGGCGCTCACCGACAGCGGGTCCTTCGGTGGGCGGGCGGCCCACTCATCACAGCTGATGATCCAGTCCAGGTCCGTGCCCGGAGCGGCCTGCGCCGCGTGCGGGAAGGCGAGTTCGCTCCCGACGACGGCGACCGTGGCGGCACCGAGACCGGCCCGCAGCAGCGTCCGGCGAGCCACTTCGGAATGGTCGACGTGCATGGCATCTCCTCCTGCGGCCGACGGCGGGGGGATGAAAAGTAGCTCCAGTGGCCGCACGCACTCCGAAGAATATTGCCAAGACTCGTCCGCGCGCCAGAGGGCCGGCAGGCCACGTGATCACAGGCGTTTCCGCGCCGCGCGGCGGGGGTAGGTCGAGGGCTGACCGTGCCGGCTGCCCCTTAAGGAATGACCAGATGAGTGACAACGTCAGCGACGCGGTGGGTGACGCTCTCCGCTCGGTGATGCTCTTCCTGCCCAAGGCCGTCGCCTTCCTGGCGATCCTGGTGGCCGGATGGCTGATCGCCAAGGCCGTACTGAAGATCGTGGAGAAGGTCCTCGAACGGGTGGGCTTCGACCGCGCCGTCGAGCGCGGCGGCATCCGCCGCGCGCTGAGTCGCTCCCGGTACGACGCCAGCGACATCGTCGCGAAGCTGGCCTACTACGCGGTGCTGCTGTTCACCCTTCAGCTCGCCTTCGGCATCTGGGGGCCGAACCCGATCTCCGACCTGCTCGGCGCGGTGATCTCGTGGCTGCCCCGTGCCTTCGTCGCGATCGTCATCGTCGTGGTGGCCGCCGCCATCGCCAACGCGGTCAAGGACATCATCAGCGGCGCGCTCGGCGGCCTGTCGTACGGCCGGGTGCTGGCCACCATCGCCTCGGTGTTCATCCTCGGCCTCGGCGTCATCGCCGCGCTGAACCAGATCGGCGTGGCCACCGCGGTCACCACTCCCGTGCTGATCGCCGTGCTGGCCACGATCGGCGGCATTCTCGTCGTCGGTGTCGGCGGGGGCCTGATCCGTCCGATGCAGAGCCGCTGGGAGTCGTGGCTGACCCGCGCCGAGCAGGAGTCGCGGCTGATCGCCGAGCACGCCCAGGCGTACCGGGCCGGCCGCCGCGACGCCGAGGCGGAGCTGGCCCGCCGGTCGACCACCACCAGCGAGGCGCAGGCCACCCAGGTGGTGACCCGGCCCGCCGACGCCGACGCCACCCAGGTGGTGACCCGGCCGGCCGACCCGGAGGCCACCCAGGTCGTTCACCTCCCGGTCAGCTCCGGAACCGACGACACCACCCAGGTGGTCAGCGGCTCGGCCGACCCGGACGTCACGCAGGTGGTGGGCGCCGGTGCCGACCCCGACACGACCCAGGTGGTCACCGGCGGCACCGACCGCGCGATCCCCGGGCAGCGTGCCAGCGACGACAGCGAGGCCACCACTGTCATTCCGCCGGTCGACCGGCGCTGACACCCAGCGGTACGGCGGGGCGGGATCGAGCTGATCCCGCCCCGCCTCGCGTTCTCCGGCACGCCGAAAGCGCTGGCCTCGGCCGGGCGACTTGTCTAGCATCGCGGACATGACCTGGCGACATTGATCCAGCGGCGTAGGCCGATCCCGTGGGCCACCACGGGCACCGCACCTCCGGTGTCCGTCTCCACTCCCACGGGAAGGCCCTATGATCCACTTCGCGTCGCGCGTGCCCGACCCGGCGGTCCGTCGGCTGACGACCACCCTCTACGGCTACGCGTTCCTCAGCGACCTCGTGCTGCTCTACCCGCTGTACGTGGTGTTCTTCACCGACACCGGGCTGTCGGTGGGGCGGATCGCGTCGCTGTTCGTCATCTGGTCCGCCGCCGGCATCCTGTTCGAGGTGCCCTCCGGCGCCTGGGCCGACGTGCTGTCCCGCCGGCTGCTGCTCTGTCTCGGCCCGCTGGTGGCCGCCGCCGGCTTCGCCCTCTGGGTGCTACTGCCGTCGTACCCGGCGTTCGCGGCCGGTTTCCTGCTCTGGGGCGCCGGTGGCGCACTGGTCTCCGGCGCCCTGGAGGCGCTGGTCTGGACCGAGCTGGACCGGCTCGGCGCGGTCGGCCGGTACGCCCGGGTGCTCGGCCGGGCGCGGACGGCGGGGGTGTTGGGCGTGGTGCTCTCCGGAGTGCTCGCCGGCCCGGTGCTCGCCGTCGGCGGGTACCCGGCGGTCGGCGCGGCCAGCGTGGTGGCCTGCCTGCTCGCCAGCATCGTCGCCACCCGGTTACCGGAGCACCGCGCGCCGGCCGCCGCGCGCGTCCCGGTCGCCGAGCCGGTGCTGGCCGCCGGGCCGGTGGGTGGCGGCCCACCCTGGCCGGACGAGCCGGACACGGTCCCATCCGCGACCCCGGACGACGACGGTGACCTGGGGTGGTGGGAGACGCTGCGGGCCGGAGTCGCGCAGGTCCGCACCCGCCCGCCGGTACGGTCCGCCGTGCTGCTGGTGGCCGTGGTCGCCGCCGACTGGGGTGCCCTGGACGAGTACACCCCGCTGCTGGCACTGGACACCGGCGTCGGGGCGCAGGCCGTACCCCTGCTGCTCCTGCTGCTCTGGGCCGGGGTGACCGTCGGCGGGCTGCTCGCCCCGGCGGGGGAGCGACTGGGCAGCCGAGGGTACGCCGCGCTGCTCGGTCTGGTCGGCGTCGCGCTGGCCGGGGGTGCGCTGCTCCGGCACCCGGCGGGGTTCGTGCTGCTCGCGGTGGCCTTCGGCGCGGCGCAGCTGGCCACCGTGCTGGCCGACGCGCGGCTCCAGGCCCGGATCACCGGTACCAGCCGGGCCACCGTCACCTCGCTGGCCGGGATGGCCACCGACGTGCTGATCATCGTGACGTACGCCGGCTACGGCCTGCTCGCCACGGCGGCCGGAAACGCGGTGGCGTTCGCGCTGACCGCCGGGGCGTACCTCGTGGTGGCGCTGGTGCTGCTGACCCGCCGCCGGCGCCGCACGGCCGTGCCCACCGGCGTCGGCGCGGCCCTGACGCGCGGCCCGGACTGACCGTGGCCCGGCGGCGGCCGGAGGAGGGAGAGCCGTCAGGGCTGGTCACCGTCGAGGTAGACCCATCGGCCGCCCTCGCGGACGAAACGGCTGTGTTCGGTCAACGTGCCGGGCCGGCCCGCGTCCCGGTAGTGGGCGTGGAAGGTCACCGTTCCGGCGGTGTCGAGCAGGCCGCCCCGCTCGGTCTCGACGATCTCCAGTCGGGTCCACCGCTGCCCCGGGTCAAGCTCCAGCGAGGTGGGCCGGGTGGAGGAGTGCCAGCTGCGCAGCAGGTAGCCGGTGTCGCCGAGGGCGAAGGCGCTGAACCGGGAACGCATCAGGGCCTCGGCCGTCGCCGGCGCGTCGCCCGCGTGCGCCGGAGCGCAGCAGTCCGCGTACGCCCGGCCGGACCCACACGGGCACGCCGGTCCCGTCGTCGGATTCGCCCGCCGACGTCCCGCACCCTTCCCCACGAGCCCATCCTGCCGCACCGACGGCGAGCCTCGGACACCGGCCGTCGGGTTGACGGCCGTCCCTATGCGCGCGACGTGACGCGAATCCGTGCCGTGCGGCTTGCCCCGAATGTCTGGCGCATCCCCTCGCGGCGGAGATGTCCCGCCGCACCGGCGCCCCGGTCGCGGCGGCCCACGCCGACGACGTGCCGTACGCCGAGGCGGGCCGGAAACCGGGCAACGATCCAACGGTGACCGGCGGCCGCTTCCTCGCCCGGGTCGATGGCGGCCGCTTTCCGGCGGTGCAGGTGAGCGGGGGTGGTGGTGCGTCTGATGGTCGAAGACCGTGCTGGCGAAGCCGTCCGAGGCGGTTGACCGGGTAGATCTTGGACAGTTTCCGTTAGCTGCTGACGGAAAGTGTCCAAGATTGCCAGCGATGGCGGGTGAAGTGGCCCGAGGACGAACCAGCATTGCAGGGAGCGCGGCGGGCCGTCGGGTTCGCGCAGCGACCATGCGAGCGCAGACCGCGTACGCCACCGCCCACGGGCCGGCCGCCAGCAGCGCGGGGCGGCGCTCGATGTCGGCGCGGACGCTGCGCAGCGCCCCGGCGGCGCCGTGCCGCCCCGACAGCGGGGCGTTGCGGCTCAGGCGGTGCGGGTGGCGAAGACGACGATGTTGTCGACGTAGTTGCCGGTGGCGGCGTCGAACCGGCCGCCGCAGGTGATCAGGCGCAGCCCGGCGGCGTCCGCCGGTCCGTAGACCAGCGTGGTGGGGAAGTGCTCCTTGGGGTACGCGCGGACGTCGTCCACTGTGAACGTGGCGACCCGGGTGTCGGCACGGGTGACCTGGACCTGCTGCCCGGCGCGGAGTCGACCGAGGTCGAAGAAGACCGCCGGGCCGGACGGTGAGTCGACGTGTCCCACCAGGACGGCGTTGCCGGTCTCACCGGGGCTGACCCCGTGCCGGTACCAGCCGGCGAGGGTGGGCCGATCCAGTGGCGGCACCTCCAGCACCCCGGCGGCGTCCGCGCCGACCGGAACGATGTCGGCGCGGACGTCGATGGCGGGGATCTGCACCCGGACCGGCGCGGCGGGTGGCAGCGGCGGAAGGTCCGGTGCGGGGTGGGTGCGGGTCGGCGCGTCGGCCGACGGTCGTGGTGGCCGTGCCGGGTCGGCGGTGAGGCCGACGGTGATCAGCCCGAGCCCGGTCACGCCGAGCAGGGCGACCACGGCCGGTAGGGTCCGTCGCCACCACACGTCTGCACCTCCGTACGGGGTCGTCGGGGTGCCCGCACCGGTGTCACCGGCGCGGGCACCCGTCTCAGGGATGGAACGGTCGCCGATCAGGCGACAGTGGACACCGGACGGCGCCGGCGGATCAGGATCACCGCGCCGGCGAGGGCGGTGCCGAGCAGCGTGCCGCCGGCGGCGAGAGCGCCGGTGTCGCGGTTGTCGCCTCCGGAGCCGGCCGGTGCGCCGCCGATCGGGGTGACGGAGAACGTGGCGGTGCCGGCCGAGCTGCCGTCGCCGCAGGTCGCCGCCACCGTGTACGTGCCCAGGGTGAATCCGGCGGTGAAGAGTTCGGCGCTGAGCCCGCCGCCGGCGGCGGCCGTGGTGGATCGGACGTTCTGGTCGCGGTTGGGGCCGGTGACCCGGAAGATGGCGTCACCCGACTTCGGGTTGCAGGTCGTCGCGGTGAGCACGACAGTCCCACCGACCGGGGTGGTGGCCGGTGACACCGTGGTGTCGGCCAGTGCGGCGCCTGGCAGCAGGAGCGTGCCGAGGCCCACGCCGAGCGCCGCCGAGCAGAGTGCTGTTGTGACCTTCATACGCGTCTTCCCTCACTTTTCGTCCGCTGACTGCGTGGGACGTCGTTCGGGTGGCCAACTCCGTGACTAGCACCGGTGTGCCCAACACTAGGTGGGTTGGGTCCTCGATCAGGTGAAAATGAGAAGTCCTCGTTGCCGTCACGTGTCCACCCGAAGGCGGGGAGAGCTGCGGGCTGTCGCCGCTGGGTTGATGGCGAGGTATTGCCGGCGACGGCGCGAATTCGCCGTAGGTCAGCCGGCCTGGGTCGGTTCCGGCATCGGCTCACCGGTCTCCAGTAGGGTCTTGAGGCTGGCCAGCAGCTCCGGCCAGCCGCCGCTGCCGTCGAGCTGGCCGCTGATCGCCCGGTGCATCTCGCTGTCCGGGGAGAATTGGTCGTGAATCACTGTCAACCGGACGGCAGAGCCGCCGTGTGGCTCGATCTCGAAGGTCACCGTCGACCGGCGCTCGCCGAGCCGGGCGGCCAACTCCTCGGCGGACCAGCCGAAGTGCTCGGCGTGTTCGGGCTGGAAGCCGTGCCAGCTGTAGGAGAGGCGACGGTACGGCTCGGCGACGAGCACCCGCTGGCCGAGGTCACGCGGCTCGCCGTCCGGCGCGTCCTGCCAGAGCACGGGTGACCCGACCTGCCAGTCCGAGACCAGCGCGACTCCACCCCAGTAGCGACGCGTGAACGCCGGTTCGGTGAGCGCGGCCCACAGGCGTTGCGGCGTCGTGGTGACGTACGTGGTGTAGGCGAACGTGGGGCTCTGCATGGGTTGACGCTCCAATGCGCTGGTCAGGTCCGCGAGCGCGGCCGCCCGCTCGCGGTCGTAGCGGCTGAGCCACCGGTCGGCGATGGCGTTGATCGGGGCGGCGTTGAGGTAGTGCAGCTTCTCCCGACCGCGCCGCACGGTCGTGACGAGATTGGCCGCCTCCAGCACCGACAGGTGCTTGCTGACCGCCTGTCGGGTGGTGGCCAGCCCGTCGCACAGCTCCCGCAGGGTCTGGCCGTTGCGCTCGTTGAGCCGGTCCAGCAGCCGACGCCGGCTGGGGTCGGCCAGCGCCCGAAACGCGTCGTCCATCGACCCTCCCCGTGACAGGCAACCAATCGGTTGCCGGTCAAGATAGGCAACCATTGGGTTGCCTGTCAACCTGGCTCGGCGGCATTCTGCCGGTCGAATAAAGGCCGAGGCAGCCCGCGGAAACGCTGGTAGGTTCGCTCGCCGTGACCCGGAACGTGGGAGATGGCCTGGGAACGGTGTTCGCCAAACTCTGGGCGGCGAGCACCCTTTCCGCCCTGGGCAGCGGCCTGGCCACCGTCGCCGCGCCGCTCTTCGTCGCGTCGCGTACCGAGGACCCGCTCGTGGTCGCCGGGGCGTCCGCCGTGGCGTGGCTGCCGTGGCTGCTCTTCGCCCTTCCCGGCGGGGTGCTGGTGGACCGGATGGACCGGCGCCGACTGATGATCGTCATCGACCTGATCCGGGTGCTCGCGCTGGCCGTTCTCGCCACGGCGATCCTCACCGGCCGAGGCGGGGTGGCGCTGCTGTTCGCGGTGCTGTTCCTGGTCAACACCGGTGAGATCGTGTTCCGCTCGGCGAGCCAGGCGATGGTGCCGACGGTGGTGCCACGGCACCGCCTGGAGCGCGCCAACGGCTGGCTCAGCGGCGGTGCCACCCTCATGCACAGCATGCTCGCCGGCCCACTCGGCGGGTTCCTGTTCGCGCTCTCGGCGGGCAGCCCGTTCCTGGTCAACGCCATCACGTATGCGCTCAGCGCCGTACTGGTGGCGCTGATCGGCGGGGACTTCCGGGCCGTCGGCAGCGACCCGGACGGACGCCGTACCCGCTCGATCGGCGGCGAGATCGTCGAGGGACTGCGGTGGCTGGCCCACCAACGGTTGCTGCGCACGATGGCCGTGCTCATCGGCCTGCTCAACGTGACTCTCACCGCGGCGCTCGCGGTGCTGGTGCTGCTCGCCAGCGAGCGACTGCGACTCGGGTCCGTCGGCTACGGGCTGCTCTTCACCTGCATGGCCACCGGTGGGGTGCTCGGCGCGGTCCTCGGCGACCGGATCATCGCCCGGATCAGCGCCACCTGGACGATCCGGATCGGCCTGCTCGTCGAGGCGGGGCTGCACCTGGCGTTGGCCGCGTCCCGCAGCACTCTCGTGGTCGGGTTCGCTCTGTTCGCCTTCGGCGTGCACGGCGGGCTGTGGAACATCGTGGCGAACTCGCTGCGGCAACGACTCACCCCACCGACACTCCAGGGCCGGGTGGCCAGCACGACCCTCTTCGTCGCGGCGGGTGGCAACTGCGTGGGCGCAGTGCTGGGCGGGCTGCTCGCCGCCCGGTTCGGCATCACCGCGCCGTACTGGGTCGGGTTGGTGGTGGCGGTCGGCGTCTCGGCCGCCACCTGGCGGGTGTTCAACCGCGCGGCGGTGGCCCGCGCCTATGCCGACCCGCTCCCGGTCGAGCCGCTCCCGGTCGAGCCGCAGCGGACGCCCGTGCCCTGAGTGGTGCGGCGGGTGGCTGCGCGTGGCCGTATGGCAGCGTGGTGGGGGTGACCAACTCCGCGCCGCTCGACGTCGACCTCGCGCTGCTCGGTGGTGGCGGTGCGGCGTCGTTGCTGCTCGCCGCACTGGACCGGCACGGCGTCCGGGATCTGCGGATCGCCATCGTCGACCCGGTGCGCCGGCGCGGTCAGGACCGCACCTGGGCGTTCTGGGGGCACCCCGACACCGACCTGGACCCGCTGCTCAGCGCGAGCTGGCAGCAGGTCGAGGTGGCGACGGCGGCCCGCCGCCGCGTCCTGGACCTCACCCCGCTGCGGTACGCCATGCTTCGCTCCGGCCCGGTCTACGACCGGGCTGCCGAGGCCGAGCGTCGGCTCGACGCCACCCGGATCGTCGCGCCCGCCGACACTGTCCGCGACAACGGCACCCAGGTGCTGGTGCGCACCGGCGACGGGCGCACCGTACGGGCCGGCTGGGTGCTCGACTCCCGCCCCCGCCCGCCGGCACGAGCGGGGCGAACCACCTGGTTGCAGCATTTCCGGGGGTGGTGGCTGGAGGCCGACCGGCCGGTGTTCGACCCGACCCGCGCGGTGCTGATGGACTTCCGTACCCCGCAGCCGCCCCGGGGCGTCTCCTTCGGGTACGTGTTGCCGGTCAGTGACCGTTACGCCCTGGTCGAGTACACCGAGTTCTCGCCGGACCTGCTCACCGACGCCGGGTACGACGCGGCACTGGCCGGCTACCGGGACCTGCTCGGGCTGGATCCGGCCGGGCTGCGGGTGCGCGAGGTGGAGAACGGGGTGATCCCGATGACCGACGCGCCCTTCCCGGCCCGGCCCACCCCCCGGGTGGTCCGGCTCGGCACGGCCGGCGGCGCGACCCGCCCCTCCACCGGCTTCACCTTCTCCGCCATGTACCGCCAGGCCGACCAGGTGGCCCGCGCCCTCGCCGCTGGACGAGCGCCGGTGCCCGCGCCGGCGTACCCGCGCCGGCACCGCTGGATGGACGCGGTGGCGCTGCGGGCGCTGGACCGGGGCGGGGTGGGCGGTCCCGACTTCTTCGACCGGCTCTTCGACCGCAACCCGGCCGAGCGGGTGCTGCGCTTCCTGGACGGCCGGACCACCCCGGCCGAGGAGGTCGCGATCATGAATTCCACCCGGCTGGTGCCGATGATCGCCGCTACGGCCGGCGACGCCGTGCACCGCGTCCGCGATCGGGTGCGCCCCACTCGGCCCGCGCCGGCCATCCCGCCCGCGGTGGTGGGCGAGGCGCTGGACTCGGGCGGAGCACCCAGCCCGACCTGACCGGTCTTGTCTCCGCCGTCGACGGTCGGCGGTTCGACGCGCCGACCACCCGTGCGGGGCGGGGGACCGCACGGCCGGTAGGTTGCCGGGCATGGTGGACGCGGCGGCCGGCAGGGGCGTGCAGATCTGGACCGACGGGGCGTGCAGCGGCAACCCCGGGCCGGGTGGTTGGGGTGCGCTGCTGCGCTACGGCGATCACGAGCGGGAGCTGTGCGGTGGTGAGGCCACACCCACCACCAACAACCGGATGGAGCTGATGGCGGCCATCCAGGCGTTGGAGAGCCTGAACCGGCCGGTCACCGTGGAGCTGCACACCGACAGCACGTACGTGCGCAACGGCATCACCAGCTGGCTGGCGTCGTGGAAGCGCAACGGTTGGCGGACCGCCGCGAAGCAGCCGGTGAAGAACGCCGACCTGTGGCAGCGGCTGGAGGCGGCCTGCGAACGGCACGAGGTCACCTGGCTGTGGGTCAAGGGGCACAACGGGCACCCGGAGAACGAGCGGGCCGACGGGCTCGCCAACAAGGGCATGACCGAGGCGCGGGCCGCCCTGACCAGCCGCTGAACCTCGGTCAGCGGGTCGCGTCGGGGTGCCCCGGCATGCTGGACCCACCGCCGCTGCTGCCGGACGAACCACCGACGTCACCCGAGCTGTCCGGCTCGGTCACGATGTCCGGCCGAACGTCGGTGTCCGCCGGTGCGGGGACCTCGGTGTCCGCCTCGACCTGCACGAGTGGCACCTGACCCGCCTCGTCCTCGCTGTGCTGCGGATCGCCCGGCAGCTCACCGTCGCGCTTTCGGTAGCCCACACCGTGCCCCCCGTCGATGCCGCTCCGCGTCGGCGCTGGCTACCCGGCGTCGTCCCGGCCGAAACCTCGCGGTCAGCGGCGCCGCCCCCGACGGGCGGGTGCGGCGGACCGGGCCGGCTGACGGACCGGGGTGAGCGGCAGCGCCGTCCAGTGCGCCGGCCGGGTGAGCGTCTGCGGTAGCCCGGTGCGCGTGTCGCCCCGGGCGGCGTCCAGCTGGGTCTGATGCAGGAAGAGGGTGCGCCGCAGGTCCGTGCCCCGCAGGTCGGCCCCGCGCAGGTCCGCGCCTGTGACGTCGGTCAGGGCGAGGTCCGCCCCGCGCAGGTCGGCGCCGATGAGCAGCGCCCCGCGCAGGTTGGCCCGGCGCAGGTCCACGCGGCGCAGATCCACCCCGAGCAGGTACGCGCCGCGGCGGTCGGCGCCGCCGGGGGCACGCGCCGCGTCGCTGGCCCGGGACAGCCGCGGGTTGACCCGGGCGACCCGGGCCGACCTGATCGCCGTCGACGTCCACCGTGCGAAGCTGCGCGGGGTCACCTTCGGTGAGCGCCAGCGTCGCGGCGAGGGCGCGTTCCAGCTCGGCGCGCAGGTCGGCCGGCGGGCGCAGCGCCACCGCCTCGGTGAGGTACCAGAGCAGTTCGTGCAGTGGTCGCAGCACCGCGAACGCCTCCGCCATCGCCGGCAACGTCTCCGGCGCGTTCCGCCAGTCCCGCCCGCCGAAGGTCACCTGGGCGACCTGCTGCCCGGCGCCGAAGCAGTCGAACACCGTGCAGCCGGGAAAGCCGCGTTGCCGCAGCTCGGTGTGGATGCCGCAGCGGTGGTCGGGGCGCAGGTTGGGGCAGGGCGAGCCGGCCGGCTTGTCGATGGCGAAGTCCGTCGACGCGGCGAAGGCGGGCACCACGCAACACAACCCGAAGCAGCGTCCGCAGTCGGCGCGCAGCTGCGCCGCCCGGGACGGCGGTGCGGGGTCGAACGACACGCGGCCGGTCCTCCTGACGATCAGGCGAGCCACCATTGTCCCGTGCGCCGCGCCGAAGGGTCCGGCTAGGGGTCACCCTCCGTGCGTGTCGCTGGCCGCCGCGGAGCGAGGTGCCGGGGTACGCGAGCCGCCCGGTGGCGCAACCAGCCGGTAGAGCTCCCGGTTTCCGTCGCCGTGCCCGTACTTCTGGTCGAAGTGCCGTTTCACAGTGGCGACCGGGGTACGGTCCTCGTCGGCGGGCTCGGCCAGCGCGAACACGCCAGGGGGCGCCCCGTGCGCGCGGGGCGGCAGCACGGCTCGCACCGTCACCGCCCCGGTCACCCGGAAATCGCGACAGTCGACGTAGTGCTGCCCGTCCACCGTCACGTACGGCACGCGTACCTCGACCACGTCCGACTCGTCGTGGCGCAGCGTGACCATGACCGACCAGTACCGCTCCAGGTCGAGGGTGGCCTGCTCGTGCTCCCACAACTCCTCGAACCGGGCGTGCACGAACCCGCCCCACGGGCTGTCCATGTCCACCTCGAGCTGCGGCACGTTGAACGACAACTTCCCGATCGGGAAGAACGAGATCAGCGCCCGCCCGTCCCACTGGTAGAGCTGGATCGACGGGGACGCGTCGTAGAGCCGGACCTGGAGGCGGTGCCGCAGCCGTGCGTCGAGCGCCTCGGCGAACGCGGCCAGGTGGCGCAGGTTGGTACGGATCTGCCGGGGCACGTCCACCCGTTGCCGTTCCAGCTCCTCGGAGCGTTGCTGGGCGGCGGTGCAGTCCGGGTCGAGCAGCAGCAACTGCACCTGCGCGCCGTTGGCGAGCGCCGCTCGCACCGCGCCCAGGGTCTCCTCGCGGTGCCGTTGCTCCAATAGGATCGTCCAGGTGTCGAGGATGCGCACCCGGCGACCGGAGCGGTGCAGCCGCGTCACGAACGCCTGCTGGTCGAAGCTGAGGTGCTCCTGCACCCGTGCCTTGCGGGCCTCCTCGAACAGCGGGTCGAAGATGACGTACGAGATGGCGGCGAGGACCACGCTGGCGCCGAGGTTGAGCAGCAGGTCGCTGAGGAAGCCGGTGCTGCGCCAGGCGGCCAGCAGCATGACGACGGCGATCGCGAACAGCGCCCCACCGACGACGAAGGCGCGTCGTTGCCGCCCGCCCCGACCAGCCCACCCGGGCATCCGGTCCCCTTCCGCCGTCGGTCGGCCCCACCGCCGCTGGGTGATCGCCGGAATTCGGAGGATACGTGCCTGCTTTGCTGAGCGCCGTCCCATTCTCCGACCGGCTCGTTCGCCGCTGTCGATGGCGTACCGTCGCCGGGATGCGGATCACCCGATTCACCCACTCGTGCGTGCGCGTCGAGCATGACGGCGGCGTGCTGGTCGTCGACCCGGGGACGTGGAGCGAGCCGCGTGCGCTGATCGGCGCGGACGCCGTCCTGGTCACCCACGAGCACACCGACCACGTGGACGTGCTGCGGCTCGCCGGTCTCGGTGTCCCCGTGTACGCGCCGGAGGGCGCCCGGCTGCCGGATCTCGCGCCGCTGCCGGTGACCCGGGTCCGTGCCGGGCAGCGCTTCACGGCGGCCGGCATCACGGTCAGTGCGCACGGCGGCCGGCACGCCGCGATCCACCAGGGCAAGCCCGACTGCCCGAACCTCGGCTACCTGATCGGCGACGAGCTCTATCACCCGGGTGACGCGCTGCACGTGCCGGACGAGCCGGTGCGCACTCTGCTCGTCCCGGCCCACGGGTCCTGGCTACGCCTCGACGAGGCGATCCGCTTCGCCGGCGCGGTGGGCGCGGCGGCGACGTACCCGATCCACGACGCGCAGCTCAACGAACGCGGCCTGGCCAGTGTCGCCGGATGGTTCGCCGAGACGATCCCCGGCTACCGCCACCTGGTGCCCGGCGACACCGCCTGACCGCTGTCGCCACCGGCAGTCGGGGTGTGGAACTCGGGTGCGGCGGCGGTGAGCACCGCGGCGGCAGTCGGGGCGGACCAGCCGTCGGTCAGCTCGGTCACCAGGGCGGCGACCAGCCGGGTCACCGTCGGCTCGGCGCCCGGGTGCAGTGCCTCGGCGACGATCAACACCGACGAGGTGGACTCCCGCACGGCGGACCAGCCGCTCTGCCGGTTCGTCCACCGCCGGGCGTGCGCCCGTCCGGCGGAGTCGACGAAGGTCACCTCGCCCGGCTCGGGATGCTCGGTGTCGCCCGCGAAGCTCAGGTACGCCTCGTCGCCGTGTGCCGGCCGGACCACCAGGTCGCCGTCGACCCGGTTCAGGTCGAGCGCGGCGACCGGGATGGCGTACGCGGCCGAGATGGCGTTGCAGAGGTCGACCAGCGGGTGCACGCGGGGCAGCTCTCCGTCCAGGCGCAGCCGGCGCAGCAGCGCCTCGGCGGCGCACCGGTACTTGGTGGGCCGCAGCCCCATGGCCGCGTACGCCCGCCGCCACGCCTGGATCTCCGGAAACCCACTCTCGGTGCCGTCGGCGGTCAACCGCCGTCGGGCCTCGGTGAGGTAGCCCGCCGTGCGTCCCGCCACGTCGGCGGTGGCGGTGATCCCGGAGGCCAGCACCACCCCGGCGACCAGATCGGGGTACGCGTCGCGAAGCTGTGGCGAGTGGTGAAACTGCACTGTGGTCCTATCGTTCGGTGAGGGCGAGGGTCAGGCCGAGCGCGACGAACGTGCCGGCGGCGGATCGGCGCAGCCAGTCGGTGACCCGGGGGCGGGTCAGCACCCGGTCGCGTACCCGGGCCGCGAAGATGCCGTAGCCGCTGAACACCACGAAGGTGAGCAGCATGAACACCGCGCCGCAGCCGAGCATCGCCCGGGTCGAGCCCGGCGCCGTGGTGTCCACGAACTGCGGCAGGAACGCGACGAAGAACATCGTCGGCTTCGGGTTGAGCAGGTTGACCAGCACCCCGGAGACGATCACCCGGATCGCCGAGCGGGGTGGGGCGTCGGTCGTCACCGCGAACGCGTCGCGATCCCGCGCCATGGACCAGGCCAGGTGGAGCAGGTAGCCGACGCCGAGGTAGCGGACGGTCTCGAACGCCACGGCGCTGGTCTGCATCAGCGCGGCCAGCCCGGTCATCGCGGCCAGCAGGTGCGGCAACGTGCCCAGCGTGCAGGCGAACGCGGCGAGCACCCCGGCCCGAGCGCCCCGGGACAGGCCGGCGGAGAGCGTGAAGATCACCCCGGTACCGGGGGTGACCACCACGATCAGCGTGGTGATCAGGAACGGGATGGTCACTATCGTCCTCCGGCGGAGTCGGCAGGTCTGGCTCCTGCTCACTCTGCTGCCACAATGGTCCGATGGGCAGAGCCAAACCGACGGCATCCGAGAGGTCCATATCGGCCGGGTCCGACTTCCTGCACCTGACCATCACCGACGCGGCGCCGGGCGGACGCGCCGACTGGCTGACCGACCGGCTGCGGCAGGCCATCGCCGAGGGTCGGGTGCCGGTCGGTGACCGGCTGCCCCCCACCCGGGTGCTCGCCGCCGACCTCGGAGTCTCCCGGGGCGTGGTCACCGAGGCGTACCAGCGCCTGATCGAGGAGGGGCACGTCGCCGGTCGGGGTCGGGCCGGCACTGTGGTCGTCGCCGCGCCGGCCGCGCCCACCCCCGCCCCGGCCGCCGCGCCGGCACCGGTCCCGACCTTCCCGCCGGCACCGGGCACCGACATCTTCGACGCGGTACGCGCCGCGCACGCGACCATCGACCTGACGCCCGGCGTACCCGACCTGGCCGCCTTTCCCCGCGCGGACTGGCTGCGCGCCGAACGGAGCGTGCTGCGCCGCCTGGCCGCGGCCGACCTCGGCTACGGCGACCCGTGCGGGACGCCCGCGCTGCGACAGGCCGTCGCCGCCGGGCTGGCCCGCAACCGCGGTATCAGCGTCGACCCCGCCGAGGTGATCATCGTGGCCGGCGTCTCCCAGGCGCTCGGGCTGCTCGCCCAGGCACTCACCGCCGCCGGCGTCGACCGGATCGCGGTCGAGGACCCGGGCTCGCTCGGCGTACGGCAGCACCTGAACAACTGGGGAATGGAGACCCCGCCGATCACCGTCGACGACGCCGGGCTGCGGGTCGACGAGTTGACGGCCAGCGGCGCACCGGCCGTGATGCTGACCCCGGCGCACCAGTTCCCCACCGGCGTGGTGCTCGACGGTGACCGCCGCCGCCAGCTCGTCGCCTGGGCGCGGGCCGGCGGTCTGATCATCGAGGACGACTACGACGCCGAGCACCGCTACGACCGCCCGCCGGTGCCGGCGCTGCGCGGCCTGCTGCCCGAGCAGGTCTGCTACGCCGGCAGCGTCTCCAAGCTGCTCGCCCCCGCCCTGCGGGTCGGCTGGCTGCTGGTGCCCCCGCGACTGCGCGAGGCGGTGGTGGCCGCCAAACGCAACGCCGACCTGGGCAACGCCGTGCTACCGCAACTGGTGCTGGCGGAGCTGATGACCTCCGGCGCCTTCGAGCGGCACCTGCGGCTGCTGCGCCGCCGACACATCCGTCGACGGGACGCGATGATCGCCGCGCTGGCCCGCGCGTTGCCATCGGCGACGGTGCACGGCGCCGCCGCCGGTGTGCACCTGATGATCACGCTGGACGACGCGGTGGTCGACACCGAGCTGGCGGCGGCGACGCTGGCGCGGGGGGTGAAGGTGCAACCGCTGTCCTGGCACTGCCAACGGCCCTACCGGCCGGGCCTCGTGCTCGGCTACGCGGCCCGTACGCCGACCGAGATCGAGGACGGCGTCGCCGCGATCGCCGCCGCCCTCGGCTAGGGCCGCCCGTCCACCGTGCTCGTCGGCGTATCCTTCGCCAGTGGCACTGCGGTTCGAGACGCGCGGGTCCGACTCGCCCTGGGTCGACACCGTGTGGACCTGCACGAGCGAGCAGGTCACCGCGATGACGTCGGTGGCAGGGGTGCGTTGGGGCCTGGTGTTCTGGCAGCACGCCGGTCGGACGCACGCGAGCGTCACCGGTCCCGAGACCCGCACCGGCACGGCTCCGGTGCCGGAGGGCGCGAGCTTTACCGGCATCGAGTTCGCCGTGGGCACCTCGTTGCGGGCCGTGCCCACGCCGACGCTGGTCGACGCCGGCATCGAGCTTCCCGACACCACGCGCCGGACGTTCCGGCTGGACGGCGCGCGCTGGGAGATGCCCGGCCCCGACGACGCCGAGGCCCTGGTCGACAACCTCGTCCAGGCCGGGACCGTGATCCGTGACCTGCTCGTCGCCGAGCTGCTGCGGGGCCACCGTCCGGCCGTCTCGGCGCGTACCGTCGAACGCCGGTTCCGCGCCGCGACCGGGCTGACGCGCGGCGCGGTCCGGCAGATCGAGCGGGCCCGCGCGGCGGCGGAGCTGCTGGCTACCGGCGACCCGGCCGCCGACGTGGTCGCCAAGCTCGACTACTTCGACGAGCCGCACCTGGCCCGGGCACTGCGCTGCTACCTCGGACGCACCGTCCGGCAGCTACGCGAGGGCACCGGCGGTGCCATCGCTCTCGACCTGAATCAGCGCTTGACGTCGTAGACCATCTTGAGGATCCCGTTCGAGTAGCTCTCCGACTCCCGCAGCATCAGCATGTGCTTGTCGCGGTCGGCCCGGCCGAACAGGCTCTTGCCGGCGCCGAGCAGCACGGGGAAGACGAGCAGGTTGTACCGGTCGATCAGCCCCTCATCGGACAGCCGCCGGGCCAGCTCCGCGCTCCCGTGGATGAAGATCGCTCCGCCCTCGCCCTGCTTGAGCGCGGCGACATCCCCGGTCGAGCGCAGGATCGTCGTCGGCCCCCACCCGTCGACGAGCGCGTCGTCGGTCAGCGTGCTCGACACCACGTACTTGGGCAGCTCCTTGTATCCGGCGTGATCCTCCGAACCGGGCCAGAACGGCGCGAACGCCTCGTAGCTGCGACGGCCGAACATCAACGCCGTCGTGTCAGCGAGTTCCTCGCCCTTGAGCGACCATGCCTCCGGGACGAACTCGAGGTCCTTGAACACCCAACCGCCGCTGCGGTGCTCCTCACCCGGCCCGCCGCCGGGCGAGTCGACGACGCCGTCGAGCGACATGAAACCGGTGTAGACCAGGTCGCGCATTGTGTTGTCTCCTCAAGCTCGGAGCGGGCTGCCGGGTCCACGCTAGATCGCGGTCGCGGCGCTGTCTTGGATGAAAACGACAGCGGGTGGTGCCGTGATCGGGCCTGGGTCGACCGGGCCGATGAGCCCGCTCAGCCCAGGAACAACTGAACCAGGACCAGCACGGCGAGCAGCGCCGGCCCGCGTGAGCCCTGACGCAGCAGGTCGACCGGGATCATCCCGAACGGCGTGTTGACCGTCGCGCCGCCGTAGCCGATCGGCGGGCGGGTGCCGGCCCGGAACGCGGCGGCCACCACCCCGAGCGCCAACGCCGGCGCCAGCCAGGCCGGCCCCGGGTCGACGGTCGGCAGTGTCAGCAGCCACCACAGGCCCGCGCCGACGGCCGGCACCACCACGTGGATCCCGCGCAGCAGGTTGTCGCTGCCGCCGAGCGCCCGGCGCAGACCGGGTGAGCGGCTGACCGCCCGCAGACCGCCGGTCAGACGGTCGGCGGCGAGGTACGCGAGGATCACCTGCGCGGCCCCGGCCAACCCGGGCACGGCGAGCGCGGCAGCGTACTGCACCCCGATCAGCGCCGCCCAGATCAGCACGGCGCTCGGGTGCCGGCGCAGCCGGCGTACGTCGG
>NZ_JBEXHP010000055.1:0-37817 GCF_040607895.1 Micromonospora sp. NPDC005220 | reverse complement strand
CGTCGCCGCGGCGGCCGCGGCGACCACCCCGCTGATCGCCGCCGCGCCCGCGCAGGCGGCGGGCCCGGCCCCGTCGCGCACCTGGGACCTCACGCTGCTCGGCACGTCGGACACTCACGGCAACGTCTACAACTGGGATTACTACCGCGACGCCGAGTACGACGACAGCAAGCACAACGACATCGGCGTCGCGAAGCTGGCGACCCTGATCAACCAGATCCGCGCCGAGCGGCGCGGCAAGGCGACGCTGGTGCTCGACGCCGGCGACACCATCCAGGGCACGCCCCTCGCGACGTACTACGCCAAGCAGGAACCGATCACCGCCACCGGGGAGAAGCACCCGATGGCCCGGGCCATGAACGTCATCGACTACGACGCGGTGACGTTGGGCAACCACGAGTTCAACTACGGTCTGCCGTTGCTGGACCTGTGGATCCGTCAGCTCGGCTTCCCGGCGCTCGCCGCGAACGCGGTCAACGCGAAGACCGGCAAGCCGGCCTTCCTGCCGTACGTCATCAAGAAGGTCTCCCTCGGTTTCGCCGCGCCGACCCTGCGGGTCGGCATCCTGGGGCTGACCAACCCCGGTGTGGCCATCTGGGACAAGGGCAACGTCGAGGGCAAGCTGCGCTTCTACGACATGATCGCGACCGCCGCGAAGTGGGTGCCGATCATGCGGGCCCGCGGCGCGGACCTCGTGCTGATCTCCGCGCACGGCGGCGACAGCGGCACCTCCAGCTACGGGCCGGAGCTACCGAACGAGAACCCGGTGGCGCTGATCGCCCAGCAGGTGCCGGGGATCGACGCGATCCTCTTCGGTCACGCGCACAACGAGGTGGTCGAGCGGTTCGTCACCAACGAGCGCACCGGCACGCAGGTGCTGCTCTCCGAGCCCTCGAAGTGGGGCCAGCGGCTCACCCGGATGGACTTCACCCTCGCCCGTGAGCATGGCCGCTGGACGATCACCAAGAAGGCCGCCACCATGCTGAACACCAACACCGTGGTCGAGGACCCGAAGGTGCTCGCCGCCGTGCGGGCCCAGCACCAGAAGACCGTGGCGTACGTCAACCAGGTCGTCGCGAAGTCCACGGTGGAGCTGTCGGCGGCGGAGTCGCGGTACAAGGACACGCCGATCCTGGACTTCATCAACCACGTGCAGACCGCTGTGGTCGGCGCGGCGCTGGCCGGCACCGCGTACGCGGACCTGCCGGTGCTGTCGATCGCGGCGCCGTTCAGCCGCACCGCCGTCTTCCCCGCTGGCGACGTGAAGATCCGCGATGTGGCCGGCCTGTACGTGTACGACAACACCCTCGAGGCGGTCGTGCTCAGCGGCGCCGAGGTGCGCGCGTACCTGGAGTACTCGGCGAAGTTCTTCCGCACCCTCGCGCCGGGCGCCCCGGTCGACCCGGAGCAGATCAGTGACCCGGCGGTGCCGGACTACAACTACGACGTCTTCTCCGGCCTGGACTACGACATCGACATCTCCAAGCCGGTCGGCCAGCGGATCACCCGCCTGGTGCTGGCCGGCACCGACACTCCGGTGGCCGACAACGCCCAGTTCGTGGTGGCGGTGAACAACTACCGGCGCAGCGGCGGCGGCAACTTCCCCGGCATCGTGAAGACCCAGGTCTACAACGCGCAGCAGGAGATCCGTCAGCTGCTCATCGACTGGGCGCAGGCCCGGGGGACGATCGACCCGGCCGACTTCTTCCAGCCCAACTGGCGTCTCGTTCGCGAGGGCGTGCCAGTCTTCTGATCGCACACCGTCGACGGGCCGTGGGTGGCGACACCCACGGCCCGTCGCGCGTTCTCAGCCCTGCACGTTCCAGCGGATCGGGTCCTCGGCCTTCTCCGGCCCGTCCCGCCCCGGATCGGTCTCGGTCAGCGCGACCAACTCCTCCGGACGGACCGGGGGCGGCAACTCCCCGAACCGCACGTGCCGCAGGAACGCGTACTCGTCGTCGGTGAACGGCTGCTCGGCCATCGGCGCCTCCTCCTACTCTCCCCCGATTGTCCGGCCGTCGGGCCTTTCCGCACCAGTGCTCGGACACACCCCGTAGGGCATCCTAGGATCCTGGGTGAGCGGTGGTGGGCTGCGGAGACGGTTGGGAGAACCGGCCGAGCACGGCGAGCGCGGCCCGGATCGGGCGTCGGCGCAGCATCTCGTCGAAGCTCGCCCGCCCCTGACAGAACTGCACGAACATCCGCCAGCCCGGCGGGGTCGCCAACAGGGCGTGGAACACATCCGGGCGGCGGGTGAACACGTCGAGCAGCCGAAACCCCGCCCGCATCTCCGGCAGCAGACGCTCGCCCACCGCCCGCTCGTACCCCGGCAGATCACCGCCCGCCACCGCCGCACCGGCCAGCTCACCGGAGCGCAACGCGAAGCTGATGCCCTCCCGGCTCCACGGCTCCAGCAGCCCCGCCGCGTCCCCCACCACCAGCACCCGGCCGTTGCGCAACGGTGAATCCTCCGCGCGGCACCGGGTCAGGTGACCGGAGTCGTGCTCCGCCGGCGACCCGGTCAGACCCAACCGGTCGACGAACCGCCGCAGGTAGTCGCGGGTCCCCTCCCCCGCGCCCCGGCCGGCGATCACGCCGACGGTCAGCCGGTCACCCTTGGGAAAGACCCAGGCGTACGAGCCCGGCATGGCACCCCAGTCCAGCAGCAGCCGACCCCGCCACCGCTCCTGCTCGGCTTGCGGCACCGGAATCTCCAACTCCAGACCCAGATCCACCTGCCGGTACCGAACCCCGACGTGCCGCGCGGTCACCCCCGACGACCCGTCCGCCCCGATCACGGCACGCGCCGCGATCGTCGTACCGTCGGCCAGCCGCAGGCGTACCCCCTCGGGGTCCTGCTCGATCGCGCGGACCGCGACCCGCTCACGCATCTGCGCGCCGGCGGCGACCGCCGCCACGCGCAGCCGGTCGTCGAACTCCTCGCGGCGCACCATCGTCACCACCGGACTGTCGTTACGGCGGGTGAACTCCCGGCGGCCGTCGCGGGTGAACGTCACGCGGTCCACCCGGTCGTGCGCCGGCACCTCGATCCGATCCTGAACGGCCGCCAGGGACGTGCCGATCAGGCCACCGCCGCAGGTCTTGTACCGCGGGTGGGCGGCTCGCTCGACAACAAGGGTGGAGACGCCCGCACGGGCAGCGGCATGTGCCGCGGACAGCCCGGCCGGGCCAGCGCCGACGACGACGAGGTCCCAAACGATCACGGAAGCAGCCTAGGGCACGGCCCCTGCGAAACCGCCGGACCCGGCTGCGCCACGACCGCCCGATCGGGTGTGCATCTTCGGGCACCGAGGGGGTAACCGGCGCACGGCAGCCGCCACCGCGATGGCGGACGAGCGAAGGAGGAACCATGCAGCAGGTGCAACTGTCGGAGGCCGAGCAACGGGTGTACCAGGCGGTCACCACCCTTGAGTCACGCGGGCAGGTGCCCTACCCGGACCTGATCGCCGAGGAATCCGGGCTGACCGAGGAACAGGTGGGCAGTCCCCTGCACCTGCTCACCGAAAAGGGCCTGCTGCACCGCGAGGACTCGCCGATGGCCGGCCTCGACTTCGGCCCGCGGTTCTGTGCCCGCCAGATGGCGTGAACGCCGGAACCACCCTGGAGGATTCGCCCCCCGGAGACCCGGGTAGCGATCAGCAAGGCGTGATCGACGGTCGACGGGGGGCCTGATGAGCGCGGCGCAGACGCCGCAACCGGTGACCGCGGCCGACAACCGACGACGCTGGCAGGCGGTCGGCGTCGGACTCGTCGCCGCGTTCATGACGCTGCTCGACGTGAGCATCGTCAACGTCGCGGTGCCGTCCATCGACCGGGCGCTGCACGCGTCGCCGAGCGACCTGCAATGGATCCTCTCCGGGTACGCGCTCACCTTCGGCCTCGCGCTGGTCCCCGCCGGCCGCTTCGGCGACGCCCGTGGCCGGCGCAACGCGTTCGTCTTCGGCATCGCGCTGTTCACCATCACCAGCGCGCTCGCCGGCCTCGCCACCTCCCCGACGTGGCTGGTCATCGCCCGACTGCTGCAAGGCGCCGCCGCCGGCATCGTCAATCCGCAGGTCATCGGGCTGATCCAGCAGCTGTTCCGGGGCCCGGAACGCGCCCGTCCGTTCGGGCTGCTCGGCGCCACCATCGGCATCTCCACCGCTGTGGGGCCGCTGCTCGGCGGGCTGCTCATCGCCGTCGGCGGCGAGGAACACGGCTGGCGCTGGGTCTTCTTCGTCAATGTGCCCGTGGGTGTCGTCGCGGTGCTCCTGGGCTGGCGGCTGCTGCCCGGCCGCCCCACCGGTCAACCCGGCTGGCGTCGACTCGACCCGGTCGGCGTCCTGCTGCTCGGCATCGGTGTGGTCCTGGTCCTGCTGCCACTGGTGCAGGAGCAGCAGTGGCGGACCCCCTGGAAGTGGGCGCTCATCCCGGCCGGCCTGGCGGTGCTGGTCGCCTTCGGGCTCTGGGAGCGACGGTACGAACGCCGCAACCAACCCCTGTTCGACCTTCGACTGTTCACCTTCCAGTCGTACACCCTGGGTTCGATCCTGGCGCTTGTCTACTTCGGCGGCTTCACCGCGATCTTCTTCATCTTCACCCTGTTCCTACAGCTGGGCCTCGGCTACAGCGCCCTCGTCGCCGGCCTGGCCATCACCCCCTTCGCCCTGGGGTCGGCGGCCGCCGCCGTGCTCGGCGGCCGCATCGTCAACCGTTTCGGCCGTCCACTGGTCGCCATCGGCCTGCTCACCGTGGTGGTTGGGCTGGCCGCGACGGTGATCGCGCTACACCTCGCGCCGCACGCCCCGGCACCGTGGGTCACCGCCGGTCCCCTGCTCGTCGCCGGCATCGGCAGCGGGCTGGTGATCGCCCCCAACCAGACGATCACCCTCTCCGAAGTGCCGGTAGATCAGGCGGGCAGCGGCGCGGGCATGCTCCAGACCGGACAGCGGATCGGCGCCGCAGCTGGCATCGCCGCCGTCGGCTCGCTGTTCTTCTCGTCGCTGGCCGACAGCCGCGGCGACTGGACCACCGCCTTCGAACGGTCCCTCATGCTGGCCACCGGCATCATCGTGCTCGCGCTGATCGCCGCGCTTATCGACATCTGGCGCAGCCACAACCACAAGAACTGACCGGGGTACGCCGCTGGCCGGCACCCCGTGTTGCGGGTGCCGGCCAGCGGTCGGTGTCATGCAGTGGTGTGGTGGGTCAGCTGTTCCAGTGCTGGGCGACCAGGTCGGTGGCCTGCTGCTCCCACTGGGCGTAGGCGTCCGGGTACGCGGAGACCTGTACGGTCTGCGCGGCCTGGGTCAGCGGCATGTCCTGCCAACCATCAACCTGCTTGAGGCCCTTGAGGAACGCGGTCGTCGAGTACGCGGGGTCGGTGATCTGCTCCGGCGTACCCCAACCCGAGCTCGGGCGCTGCTGGAACAGACCCAGCGAGTCATGGTCGTTCATGTCGCCCAGGTGGCCCAGGTTCTCCAGCTTCGACTCCTGCAGGCTCGTCGCGACCGAGATCACCGCGGCCCGCTCCGGGAGACCGGCCTTCTTCGTCGCGGCGATGATCGCCTTGACGTTGGCCGTCTGCTCATCGTTGAGGGTGATCCGGGACTGGTCGCCCTGCGGCTTCGGCGCCGCCGACTGCACCGCGACCGCGACCGGCTTGGCGTCCACCGGGTTGGCGTGCGCGGCGATCGGACCGGCGAACACACCACCGGCGAACGCGAGACCAGCAACAGACAACACACTCTTACGGATGATCGTGTTCATGGGGGTAGCTCCTTCGGGGGTAGAACACCCGCACACACCGATCGGGGGAACGGCGGTCACGGGTGCGAGCACCTCGTCCGGCGCTGCACAAAACAAGGGGAAAAGTCTTCGGGGTGACGCCCACCGGGGGCGTCGGTCGGCGACTTCACGGGCCGGGGGGCTCGTGGCGCCGGGTCCATCTGTAACGACCGGCGGCCCGGGGTCATTCCGGGGGTGGCCCATCCACCGGGCACCCTCATCAAGGCGGTGCCGGGTCGGTCGTGGGGACTGCAACGACCGAGGGGCCGACAGCATTCCGGGATTGGCCCCGTCCACCGGCAGCCTCATCAAGGCGGTGCCGAGGCGGTCGGTCGTGGGGACTGCAACGACCGGGCGGAGGCTGGCATTCCAACCTGCGCGACCTGCGATCCAGCCCTGGGGGGCCGGGCAGCGGGTCGGTGGTGCTGCGATCGTCAGGGTATGTAACGACCCCGGCCCGGCCATGATTCCGACCCACGAGTGCGGCCGACCACACCCCACAAACACCCCCGACCAGACAAAACACCCAAGCCGACCCCGGCGATCGGCGCCGCGTCGGCCCTCACTCGGGTGATCCACTCGGGTTCACGGAAATCGGGGTATCCCGGACGCCCGGACACCCCGACTTTATGAAACCCGAGTCGATCAAGAATCGACTCGCCGCACGAAACGCCGCAAGGCGGACACAGTACGCCCTTGGGATCGGACGCGGTCATCGCAAGGCCCGGGGCGTCTCCGGACTTGAGGGAGCGGCGCTGGAGGGCCGGGTGTTCTTCTGGACGGGCTGGCGCCCGTCGGAGTGTTCCGACGGGCGCCAACTGCCGTGCGATTCGGGCGCAGCCCGGTGGTGTTGATTAGTGCGCCGCACCACCGAAGCGCTGGCGGCGACGCCAGGCCAGGGTCAGCAGCAGCATGATCGCGCCGGCGCCGACCAGGCCGCCACCGAGCTTCATGGGTGTGCCGAGGCTGTCACCCGTGACGGGCAGCGGCTGCTTCTTGGGCAGCACCCGCAGCTCGGTGCTGGCGGTACGGCCGGATTCCCGGCCGGTGGCGGTGAAGGTCAGCAGACCTGTCACCGACGGCTTGTAGCTCTTGGTGAAGCGACCCTGGGCGTCGGTGAACACCGTGAAGTTCAGGGGCGCGCTCGCCTGGTAGGCCACCGGAGCCATCGCCACGGTGCTGCCGTCGCTGCGGCGAGCCGGAGCCGCGCCGCCGGCCGGTGCGGCCAGCGGAGTGACCGTCACGGTGATGTCGACGGTCTCGTTCGGGCCGAAGTTGGTACCGGTCAGCACGACCGTCTCGCCGAGGAAGATAGTCGGTTGGTTGACGGTCAGCGACGCGACCCCCGTGCCTGGCGGGTACGGCGGCGGTTGTGTTGGGTCGGTGGTTGCGCTGGGCGTCGGCTGCGGCTGTGCCGCCCCCGCTGCCGTCGGCACGGCCACCACGGCCAGGCCGACCGTGAGCGCCATGATGATGCGGGATAGCCGCATGATTGGTTCCCTCCTACTGGTCACAGCTTGGTGCGGAATGAACTTGGGTGGTCCACGGGCTGGCGGTGGGGGTCAGCCACAACTCGGCCTGCCCGACGCCGGTCTTGGCCGTCAGCACGGTGACTTCCAGCGCCCGTTCGGCACCGGGGCTGACATCGACGCTGGCCGTCGCCACCTGACGGCGGCGTTCGGTGCCGCTGCCAAGCGCCGTCTCGGCCCCGTCCAGCCGGGCCTCAAGCACCGCTCCACCGGCCGGGCTGAAGATCGACACCAACGTGCGGGCGGTGTACGGGTCTCCGGCCAGACCGAGGCCGAGAACGGACTCGCTGAGTCCGGACTTCGGCGCCGTTGAGCGCAGAGTCACCCGCAGCCGAAGCGCACGGCGGCCATCCGGCCGGCATTCGCCGACCGTCAGGTTCGCCGTCGGCCGCAGGTAGTAGCCGAGCTTCGCGCCGCTGCCGTCGTTGAGGAACACGCCGACAGTCGGCACGGTGTCCTGTTCCGGAAGCGTCCCGGCCATCCGGCTCGCGCCGAATGTCCGCTGTTCCTCAGGTCGGGCACTCCAGAACAATATCCGGCGTTCGGTGATAGCACGGTCGAATGCGGACAAGAGCACCCGTGGGTTGACATTCTTCTTGAAGAAGGTGTCAAACACCGAGGCGGCCGACGCCGCGAAGAAGTCGTCCTGCTGTTTGACGTCGAGACGCTGGTAGCTGTCGTTGAGCAGGGTCTGCACGACCTTCTCGCTGGCGAGCGGCACCCCACCGGGCACCAGCACCGGACCGGTCGCCTTGAGCAGGTACGACAGCACCACCGGATCGACGGCGAGCACCCCGTCGACAGTGGTGCCGGTCTTGCGCCGGAACATCTCGCGGTACAGCGTCGCGGCAGTCGGGAAGTGCGGGGACAGGTTGACGTCGGCGGGATAGATGCCCGGCAGGTCGGTCCAGAGGGCCCGGGTCTCGGCGGGCACCTTCACCGCCGGGGTGAACCGGCCGAGCGAGGCACTGCTGCCCTGCTTGCCCATCTTCACCTTGCCGTTCTCCGCCTCGATCATCGCGTACGCGCCGAACATGCCGCCGGTGGCGCGCAGCTCGGCGAGGTTCTGCGAGACGAGCAGGTAGCGGCGTGGGCCGTTCGCGCCGAGCAGCGGCGGGAGCAGTCGGGCTCCCTGGTCGGCGGCCGCGGTGAGGCTGGCCAGCCGGTCGATCTCGGCGCGCAGGTCGCTCAGCGCCTGCCGGATCTGGCTGACCAAGCTGTCGGCCGGCACCGCCGCCAGGTTCTGGCGGGTACGTTGCACCGACTCGTGGACCTCGGTCAGCTGGGTGGAGACGGCGGCCAGTCGGGCGAGGTCCACCCGACCGCCGGTCGGCACCAGGCTGGTCAGGTCCGTCCGGAGCAGGGTCGGGAAGGCGTGCCGGGCGAGTTCGTCGATGGCGACGGCGATCTTCGCGACGGCGTCGAGGTCCTCGCCGGCGATCGGTGTACGCCGTCCGAGCTGCCAACTCGGGTCGGCCGTTGCCGCGCGGGCCGCGCCGGCCTGCTCCTGGAGGGCGGCGAGCGTCCGCAGGGCCTTGTCGGTGTCCCCACCGACGACCTGGGCGCTCAGCTCTCGGGCCAGGCCAGCGGCGTTGAGCAGGTGATTGCGCGCCTGCCAGCCGCGAAAGCCGATCCACCCGCCGGTCGCCAGCAACAGCGAGCCGACCACCAGGGCGCCCAGGAGGGCCCGTCGCAGCCGGGCACGCCGACGACGCCGGGACCGGCTCCGCCGCCGGATCGGTCGTTCGCTCACCGTCACACCACACTCCCGTTCGTGGAACCGGACAGAAGGTCGATTCCCTGACGTTCTTAGCACGCCGAAGGGAACTTCGTACCGTTATTGCGCTTGTCGTCCTTTAGGCGAGGTTTCTTCGCGGTTCCGCGAGAGGTTGCGCGACACGTCCCGCCGCCTCGTGCAGCAGCCGTTCGATCTGGTCCACGCCGGCGGGCAGCGACATCTCCCGCAGGTACGCGGCCCGCCCCCGGCGACCCATCTCGGTGCGGGTCGGCGGCGGAATGGTGGCGGCCAACCAGAACCGGTCGGCCAGGGCGGCCCAGTCCTCCGGTGGGCAGGACAGCCCAGCCCGAGCCCGCTCGACCAGCTCGGCGGTGTCCCCACCGGCCGACGCGATCACCGGTGCGGCACAGGAGAGTGCGGCCTGGAGCTTGCCGGGCACCGTGCCGCGCAGCTCCGGAAGGTCACGCAACATGACCAGCTGGTAGTCGGCGGCGGCGTACAGCTCGGGCATGTCGACCGGCGACCGTCGCTCCAGGAAGCGGACGTTCTCCGCGCCCAGCTCGGCGGCGAGCCCCCGCACCCGCCGCTCCGCCGCTCCCGAGCCGACCAGGACCAGATCCATCGTCCGATCCAGCGCGGCGGCCGCCCGGACCGCGGTCTCCAGCCCCTGCCGCGCCCCGATGGTCCCGGCGTGCATCACCACGCACCGACCGTCCCGACGGACCAGCTGGCGGGCCGCCGCACCCGGCGTCGCCGGGTGGAAGATCCGCTCGTCGGTCCAGTTCAGCACCAGCCGGACCCGGTCCGGGTCGGCGCCGGCGGCGACCACCAGATCCCGCATCGACGGCGCGGCGACCGCGATTCGGGCCGCGGCCCGGTAGATCCGGGTCATCGCGTTGCCCATCCGCGCCACCCAGCGCCCCTCGCCGCCCTCCTCCGCGCCGTCGCGGGCCCAGACGTCCTGCACGTGCAGCACCGCGGGCACCCGCCCGAGCAGCCGGAGCACCCCGGCGGCGGCGAACGTCGTCGCCGGCAGTTGGAAGACGTAGAGCGCGTCCACGTCGCCGAGGAACCGGCGGGCGACCAGCCCCGCGCTGCCGGCGAAGGAGAGGTAACTGACCATCCGTCCGCCGACGGACGCGGCGCCCCCGGGGTACCGGGGCACCCGTCGGACACTCAGCCGTTGGCTGTGCGTCTCGTGGTGCCACCGCTGTCGCCAGCCGGGATAGACGTGCCCGCCGGGGTAGTCCGGAAAGCCGGTGAGGACCCGCACCTCGTGCCCACGCGCGGCCAACTCCTCGGCGAGGCTCCCGGGGATGAACGCCGGCTCGGGCGGAAAGTGGTACGACAGGATGCCGATCTTCACTGGTTCACCCCCGTCCCGCAGGGATCGCCGACGGTCGGCGCGGCACCACAGCCGGCGCGTGTCCGGCCCGCGTACGATGCCGGCAACCCCTCCCTGCGCGGCCACCGGCGTCGACGCACCGCCCTCGCGGTGCGCGCGCCCGTGTCCGTACCGATGAGAGGGGCACCGATGGCTGATCGCGTGTTGTTCGTCTGCCACGCCAACCTGTGCCGGTCGCCGATGGCCGAGTACCTGGCCCGCCGGCTGTTGGCCGACCAGCACGTCGAGGTGGCCAGCGCCGGCACCGACGCGCTCGACGGGCTGGCCATGCACCCGTACGCGATGGAGGTCGCCACCGAGAGCGGTGCGGACCCGGCGGCGTTCCGGACCCGGGGGTTACGCCCCGAGTACCTGGTCGACGCGACGCTCGTGCTGACCGCGACCCGACGCCAACGTTCGGTCTGCACCTCGTTGGCGCCGGGTGCGCTGCACCGGACGTTCACGCTGCGCCAGTTCGGCCGGCTGGCCGCGGCGGCCGAACCGCCCGCCGACTCGGCCGACGAACCGTTGCGGGCGGCGATCGCCGCCGCCGCCCAGGCCCGGGGACGGCTGCAACCCGCCGCCCCGGACGAGGACGACCTTCGGGACCCGATCGGCGGCACCGCCGCCGACTTCCGACGCTGCGCCGAGGAGATCGAACGGTCGCTGCGACCCCTCGCCGCGCTCATCGGGGCAGCCGGGTGAGTTCCTGGGTGTGGTCGGGGACGCCGTTGACCCCGTCTGCGGTCGCGCTGTGCCGGCCGGACGCGGCCCGGTCGGCCGGCACTGACGCCCCGGTCGTCGACGCGGCCACCCGGTAGGCCTCGTACTGGTACGCCTCGGCCTTGGCCACCTTGGCCATGTTCAGCACACAGCCGAGCAGCCGCACCGAGACCGAGTGCAGCGACCGGGCCGCCGCGGCGACCTGGGTCCGCGAGGTACGGTCCTGCTGGGTGACCAGCAGCGCGCCGTCGGCCTGCACGGCTACGACCACGCCGTCGGTCACTGCGAGCAGCGGCGCGGTGTCGATGATGACGATGTCCGCCGACTCGCGCAGCGCCAGCAGCAGGTCCGACATGGCCTTGGAGCCGAGCAGCTCGCTCGGGTTCGGCGGGGCCGACCCGCTGGGCAGCACCAGCAGCGACTTGTCGCCCCAGCGCTGCACGACGTCGCCCACCTTCACGTCGCCGACGAGCACGTCGGTGAGGCCGACGCCGGCGTCCAGGCCCAGGTAGTCGTCGACCTTCGGGCGGCGCAGATCCGCGTCGACCAGCAGCACCCGCCAGCCCGCCTCGGCCAACGCGATGGCCAGGTTGCAGGAGAGCGTGGTCTTCCCCTCGCCCTGCAGGGCGCTGGTCACCGCGATGACCCGGGCCGGCTCGTGGACGTCCACGAAGCGCAGGTTGGTCCGTAGCTTGCGGACCGCCTCGGCACGTGCCGAGGTCGCGGCGTCGCCCACGATGAGCGGAGCGCTGCGGGCGGCGGCCTCGAACGGAATCTCGCCGAGCAGCGGGCTGCCGGTGGCGCGTTGCAGGCCGGCGGCGTCGCGCAGTCGGACGTCGGCGACGCCGCGCAGGATCGCCAGACCGATGCCGAGGATCAGGCCCACCAGAGCACCGAGGGTGAGGTTGCGGACCGGCTGCGGCGAGACGGGGTTGGCGCTGACCCGCGGACCACTGACCACTTCGATCTTGATGGGCGTCTTGCCCTCCGGCGTCGTCTCGACCTTCTGCACGAGTTCGACGAACTTGTTGGCCAAGCTCTCCGTCACGCGCAAGGCGCGGGTCTGGTCGGTGTCGGTGATCGACGCGCGCAGCAGAACGGTGCCGGTCTCGGTGGAGGTGCTCACCCGGCGCTGCACCTCGTCCGCGGTCAGGCCAACCGGAGTCTCGGCCACCACGCTCTGCGCCAGCCGGTCACTGCGGAGCAGGTCGGCGTACGACTTGACGCGCTGCTGGAGGAAAAGCCCGCCCTGGTAGGCGTCGGTGACGCCGGTGCTGGGGGTGGTGACGAAGAAGGTCACCGAGGCGACGTACCGAGGTTGGGCCCGTACGGTCAGGAACGCCGAGACGCCGAGGGTCACCATGACCGTGACCAGCACGACCCACCAGTGCCGACGCACGTGGCGCAATTGCCGGAGCAGGTCCATCAGGAGGCCCCCCGTGCCGGTTCGGTTGCGGCAAAGAACTTCACGAAAACCCCCAAGGTCGTCTCTAAACTCGTGAAACCATTAAAGCTGCTAATACGGCTTATGTCCGGAGTTGCCTATTTTCCAGTGGCGAGATGTGCGCCCGCATGACCAACCCGACAAACGTCCATTCGGCTGCGGCGACAACGGGGAAAAAGTCGAGGGCCGATCGGACGGCGTCCGATCGGCCCAGCGGTCGCCGCTGACCACACCGCCGGATAGGGTCGACAGCGGTGTGCCGGGAAGCCTGGTCGGCGAGTCGATTCCTGCTGCCCCGACTCCCCTAGGTGAGCCCGCCCATGAACTCCCGCACCCCACCGCCCGGGCCACGTCCGCCGAAGATCCGGCTGTTCTCCCGATCATCCTGGCCCGAGGCCCGGCACCTGGCCGACGTGCTGCGTACCGAAACCGTCGGTGGCGCGTTGCTGCTGTCGGGCGCCGTCATCGCGCTGCTCTGGGCCAACTCCCCGTGGTCCGACTCGTACACCCGGCTCGGCGAGGTGGTGCCCTGGCCGGGCGCGCCCTGGCACCTCGACCTGGACCTGGCCACCTGGGCGGCGGACGGACTGCTGGCCATCTTCTTCTTCGTGGTGGGCCTGGAGCTCAAACGGGAGTTCGTCGCCGGTGACCTCCGCGACCCGCGCCGGGCCGCGCTGCCGGTGGCGGCCGCGCTCGGCGGGATGCTGCTGCCGGCGCTGATCTACGTGGCGGTGGTCCTGAGCGGGGGCGGGGAGGGCCTGCGCGGTTGGGCCATCCCCACCGCCACGGACATCGCTTTCGCGCTCGCCGTGCTCGCGGTGGTCAGCTCACATCTGCCCCAGGGCCTACGCGCATTCCTGCTCACCCTCGCGGTGGTCGACGACCTGTTCGCGATCACCATCATCGCGATCTTCTACACCGCCGACTTCCACCCCGTTCCGCTGCTCGCCGCGCTGGCGCCGATCGGGCTCTTCGCCGTGCTGGTGCAGCGGGGGCGTACCTGGTGGTGGGCGCTGATCCCGCTCGCGATCGCCGCCTGGACACTGATGCACGCCTCGGGCGTACACGCCACGGTGGCCGGTGTGCTGCTCGGCTTCACGGTGCCGGTGCTCGCCCGCCGACGGGCGGGCGGCGACCGGCCAACCGCCGCCGACGCGGGCGCGGCGGGGGCGGGCGAGGACGGGCTCGCCGCGCGCCTGGAGCATCGCTGGCGGCCGGTGTCGGCCGGCTTCGCGGTGCCGGTCTTCGCCCTGTTCGCCGCCGGGGTCACCCTGCGCGGCACCGACCTGGGCGCCCTGCTGACCGACCCGATGGTGATCGCCATCGTCGCCGGCCTGGTGTTGGGCAAGTGCATCGGCATCTTCGGCTCGACCTACCTGCTGGCCCGGTTCACCCGCGCCGAACTCGACGAGGACATCACCTGGGCCGACCTGCTCGGGATCGCCCTGCTGGCCGGCGTCGGGTTCACCGTCTCACTGCTCATCGGCGACCTGGCCTTCGGGGCGGGCAGCACGGCCGACGACCGGGTCAAGGCGGCCGTGCTGCTCGGCTCGGTGATCTCCGCCGGGCTGGCCGCCGCGGTGCTCAGCCGCCGCAACGCGACGTACCGCAGGGTGGCGGAGCGGGAACGGCTGGACGCCGACGGCGACGGCGTACCCGACGTCTACCAGCACCCCGACGCCCGCTGAACGGTTCGGCGCGGCCCGCGGACCGGCGAAGCGGGCCGACGAGCTGTCGCGCACCGGCCGCGAGGGCGTGCGATCAGCGGCGACGATCGGCGGGCGGCAGGTCCTCGGTCTCCTCGGCCAGCGCCTCGGCTGTCGGTCCGGTCAGGTCGTCGCCCGGCACCGCCACCTCCTCGACGCGATCCTCCTCGTCGGACTTCCCGCCGGGCGGCGGCTCCGGAGCGGTGGCAGCGCCGGAGTAGCCGTACTCGTTCGGTTCGTCGTGCCGGGCCATGTGGTCATCCTCCCGCTCTTCCCGTTTCACCTGTCGAGGCCAACGGTAGGCGGTGATCGTCGTCGGCGCAGGGCGCCGGGGATTGTCGGCCGGACCACGGTGGTGGCCTGCTCAGCGCCGCCCCGAGCAGCTCACGCAGGGCGATGATCGCCGCCGCCGTACCAACCCGGCTCCCCGGCGAGCCGGAGCAGGCCGGCCGCGGTGAGCAGGTCCAGCAGGGCGTCCATCACGGTCGGCGCCCACCGTCGGCCACCTGACGTTGCTCCTGGCGGATCTCGCGGCCCAGGAAGTAGTTCAACGCTGTTCGGATCGTCGCGATCGCTGCCAGTTGGCCGATCTGCTCGAACGACGGCGACAGCGCCGTACGCAGCACGTCGGCCGCCAACTGGAACTCCAGGCCGAGGGTCAGGAAACGGCCCAGCGAGAGCCGGATCGGCGTGAAACGGTCGGCGGTGCGGTGTCGCAGCCCCTCGACCACGAACCGCACCACCGCCCACACCGCACCCACGAAGATCACCAGCGCGCCGGCCACCTCCACCACAGCAACCAGCACCTGGTCGCCGTGGCGCAGCAACTCGGCCGGCTCCACCCCGGGCAGTTACCCGCCCTCGGGTCAGCTAGGCCCTGTTTCCCCAGACCGGGCTGGCCTGCGGCGGGCCCGGACGATGCGCTCAGGTCAGCTCGTTCACCGCCTCCAGGATCAGCCAGAGACCGGAGATCGCGAAGAGGATCGCGGCGCCGTACTTGATGGTCTTCTCCGGCAGCCGCCGACCGAGCATCCGGCCGACCAGGATGGCCAACGCGTCCGCGGCCACCATGCCGATGGTGGAGCCGAGCCAGGTGCCGAACCAGCCGTACTTGGTGGCCAGCGTGATGGTGGCGAGCATCGTCTTGTCACCCAGCTCGGCGAGGAAGAACGCCACCGACACCGCCACCAGCGCGGTCTTGTTGGTCTTCTCCGCCTTGCGCTTCTCCTCCTCGGTGAGCTTGTCCCCGCGTAGCGTCCACGCACCGAACCCGAGGAACGCCACGCCGGCCACCAGGGAGATCCACTCGGTCGGCAGCACCGCCCCGAGACTCGCGCCGATGGCGACCGACGCCAGGTGCACCACCGCGGTGGCGACCGTGATGCCGATCAGCACCGGGATCGGTTTGAACCGCGTGGCGAAGGTCAGCGCCATCAGCTGGGACTTGTCCCCCAGCTCGGCGACGAAGATGACGCCGAAGCTGACGACCAGCGCGGCGAAAAATCCCTCCATGACGTCCTTTCCGTTCACGCCGGGAGGAGGTACAGGGGCGCCCTCGACCCGGCTGCAACAGCCTGAGTCGAAGGTCTCGCCCGCCCCGAGGAAACCGGGGCCGCGTGGCCGGATGCGGAACGCACCAGTATGTCGACCACGACATTGGGGGCTACTCCCCTTCGCGTGATCAGCCTATCGGATCACCGCCCGGAGCGGACGAGCCGGGGTGAACAGGCTCACTGCGCCCGCGCCAGCGTCACGCCGAAGAGCGCGTCCGGGTCGGTCCAGAACTCCACCGTGGCGAAGCCGGCCGCCGCCAGCTCCGCGGCGATCCCCGCCGGGTGGAACTTCGCCGACACCTCGGTACGCAGCTCCTCCCCCGCCGCGAAATCGACGGTCAGCCCCAGCACCCGCACCCGCATCGGCCGGGTCGCCCGCAACCGCATCTCGATCCACTCCTGCTGGGCATCCCAGACGGCGACGTGCTCAAACGCGGCCGGGTCGAAGTCGGCACCCAACTCGCGATTGATCACGTGCAGCACGTTGCGGTTGAACTCGGCGGTGACCCCGGCGGCGTCGTCGTACGCGGGCACGATCACCGACGGGTCCTTCACCAGGTCCGTGCCGAGCAACAGCCAGTCGCCGACCTCCAGCGCGCTGCGCATCGAGGTGAGGAACTCGGCCCGCTCGGCAGGCAACAGGTTGCCGATGGTGCCGCCGAGGAACACCACCAACCGCCGGCCGCCGGTGGGCAGCCGGTCCAGTTGCCGGGTGAAGTCCCCCACGATGCCCCGGACCCGCAGGTGGGGATAGTCGGCGGCGATCTGGGCGGTGGACCCGCGCAGCGCGCTCACCGACACGTCGAGCGGGACGAACGTGCCCAGCCCACCCCGGCGGGTGAAGGCGTCCAGCAGCAGCCGGGTCTTCTCCGACGAACCGGAGCCCAACTCGATGAGCGTCTTGGCCCCGGTCAGCGCCGCGATGTCAGGGGCGTGCGCGGCCAGCACCGCCCGCTCCGCCCGGGTGGGGTAGTACTCGGGCAGTCGGGTGATCTCCTCGAAGAGTTCGCTGCCCCGGGCGTCGTAGAACCACTTCGGCGGCAGCCACTTCGGCTCGGCGCTCAGCCCGGCCCGGACGTCGTCGCGCAGGCCGCGCTCCAGGTCACCCTCTTCGAGGTAGATCTCCAGGGGTTCCGCGGTCATCGGTTTCGCTCCTCTGTTCGATCAAGCGTTGCCTGCCTGCCCGGCGTGGCGCACCGGGGTCGGCAGTGGACGTACCCGCACCTCACCCGCGGTGGCGACGACCAGGTGCCCCTCCGGCACCGACCGCCACCCGGGATCGTCGTCGTGTGGCTCGGAGGCGAGCAGCACCGAACCCGGCGTCTCGCGGACCGACAGCGCGTGCCCCGCCACGCTGGCCAGCACCCGGTGCCCGTCGGTGAGCAGCAGGTTGAGCCGCGACCCGGGTGCGGCGGCGGCAACGTCGCTCACCGTCCGCCCGACCGCCTCGGCCGGGTCGACGCCGGCGCGCAACCGGTGCCGCACCAGCGCCCAGAGCAGCGCCGAGTCGGTGGCGGCGTCCAGGGTGAGCAGGTCACGCACCGGCAGCTCGGCGGCGAGCGGCACCACGGCGTCCGGCCAGCCGCGAACCACACCGTTGTGGCTGAACAGCCACCGCCCCTCGGCAAAGGGCGCCGCCGCGCCGTCCAGCACCGCCATCCCGACGGTGGCCGAACGCACCGCCGCCAGCACCGCCGAGCTGCGGGTCACCGCAGCGAGCTGGGCGATGGTCGGGTCGCTCCAGATCGGCTGCGCCCTGCGGTACCGCACCGGCTCACCCTCGCCCGGGTACCAGCCGACACCGAACCCGTCGGCGTTGATCGTGCCGCCGCCGCGCATGTCCCGGGGCGCCCAGGACTGCCGTACCAGCGAATGCGGGGGGTCGAACAACAGCTCGGCCAGAGTGACCGGCGGCCCCAGGTAGGCCAGGTGGCGACACATCAGCGCCCCCGACCCGCCGCCGGGCCGCCGGTCGCGCGGCCCCTCACCGGTACGACTCGTCCGGTCGCGCGTCCCGGGCGCAGCGGAAACCGCTGAAGATCTGCCGGCGGATCGGATAGTCCCAGTTCCGGAAGGTGCCCCGACAGGCAGAACGGTCGGTGCCGAACGAGCCACCGCGCAACACCCGGTAGTCGCCGCCGAAGAAGACCTCCGAGTATTCGCGGTAGGGGAACGGGGTGAACCCCGGATGCCCGTCGAACGCCGTCGAGGTCCACTCCCAGACATCGCCGATCAGCTGGTGCACACCCAACGGCGAGGCGCCGGCCGGGTACGCGCCCACCGGCGCCGGCCGCAGATGGCGCTGGTCGAGGTTGGCGTGCGCCTCGGTCGGGTCGTCGTCCCCCCAGGGGTAACGGCGCGACCGCCCGGTCGTCGGATCCCACCGGGCCGCCTTCTCCCACTCCGCCTCGGTCGGCAGCCGCTTGCCGGCCCACGCCGCGTACGCCTGCGCCTCGTACCAGCACACGTGCACCACCGGCTCGTCGGCGCGAACCCGCGCCCACTGACCGAAACGCCGATACGACCAGTCGTCGCCGTCCCGACGCCAGTGCATCGGCGCGCTGAGCTGCTCCCGAACCCGATGCTCCCAGCCGGCCGGGCTCCACCAGCGCTGCTCGGTGTAGCCGCCGTCGGCGATGAACGCCGCGTACTGGCCGTTGGTCACCGGGGCGGCGTCGATGACGTACGCCGGGAGATCGACCCGGTGCGCCGGACGTTCGTTGTCCAACGCCCACGGATCGGTGTCGGTGCCCATGGTGAACTCGCCGGCCGGCACCAGCACCTCCGCGCCGACCCGGACCGACGGCTCGGGCGGCGCCGGGGCGTGCAGCACCGCCGGCCCCGAGCGCAACTGGTGGGTGGCGAGCATGGTCTCGTCGTGCTGCTGCTCGTGCTGCACGATCATGCCGAAGGCGAACCCGTCGGCGACCAGCGGCCGCTCGGTGAAGGTCACCGCGTCGAGCAGGTCGTGCACCTTGTCCCGGACGGTGGCCAGGTAGGCGCGCGCCTCCGCGGGCGGCAACAGGGGCAGCGCGGGACGGTCCCGACGCGGCTGCTTGAACGCGTCGTACAGCTCGTCGATGTCACACCGGACCGGCTCCCGGCCCCCGACGTCACGGACCAACCAGAGCTCCTCCTGGTTACCCACGTGGGCAAGGTCCCAGACCAGCGGCGACATCAGCGGTGAGTGCTGGCGGGTCAGGTCGGCGTCGTCGACCACCTCGGTCAACAAACTGGTCCGGGCCCGGGCCCGCGCCAACTCCACCGCGATACGGTCACGCAACCCCGGCTCACTCCTCGCGCTCACCGAACCGCCCTCCGTTCGCGACTGCGAGGCTCGCAACCCCGGCTCACTCCTCGCGCTCACCGAACCGCCCTCCGTTCGCGACTGCGAGGCTCGCAACCCCGGCTCACTCCTCGCGCTCACTGGTCTCTCCTCTCTGCGGCGGCCAGCCGCCGACGTACCCCCCGCTGGATCTCGTCGTGGGTGTTGGCCGGCAGCTCCAGTCGGGGCAGGGCGGTCAACGCCAGGTCGAGCAGCCCCGCCGCGGCGGCGGCCAGCGCCGGGTCGGTCAGGCCGTGCCGGGCGGCGGCCGACCATCGGTGCGCCACCGGCGTGGCGATCGTGTACGCCTCGCGCACGGTGCCCGGGTCCTCGAACAGTGCGGTCAGCACCGCCAGCGGCAGCTGCCAACCCCGACCGGGTTGGGCGTCCAGGTAGCGCAGCTCCAGGTAGCCGCGCGGCCGCACCGGCGGAAAGAGGGTGCTGACGTGGTAGTCGAGGTCATCGGTGGTGGGCGGCTGTGGCAGCGCGCCGTCGAGCCAGTCGGCGAAGGTCACGCCGGGCGGCGCGGCCCAGTCGGCGTCGTGCCGGCGCAGACAGAGCAGCGGCGCGGCGAGCACGTAGCTGATCCACGCGTCGGTCGGATCGTCCTCGGCGCGAGCGGGTGACCAGACCGGGCGGGTCCGGGTCGGGTCGATGGCCAGCCAGGCCGCCATCCGGGCGGAGGCCCAACCGGTACGCCTACCGGCGTGTCGAGCGGCCGAGGCGAACGCCGCGAGCAGTGGGGGCCCGACCGCGTGGGCCGCGGCCCAGCGGTCAACGACCTGGTCCGGCTCACCGGCGTCGAGGCAGATCTGCAGGCCGGCGGTGCTGTACATCATCGTGCGGCCGGCCGGGCCACGGCGGTCGAAGGCCCCGCGCATCGCGCGGTAGCGGGGGGTTTCCACCACCGGGCGGGGCCGTCGGTGGGGGTCGATGCCGCTGCCGCCGAGGATCAGCCCGGCGGCGGCCAGCAGGTCGGTGACCTGGGCGATGTCGGCCTCGGTCGCGCGGATCAACGCGGCCACCGAGCGGCGGGGCGGGGTGGAGATCTCCAACTGGCCACCCGGCTCCAGGGTGACCATGCCGCCGTGTCGCAGCGGGTCGGCTGGGCTGGTGGCATCCAGCGTGGCGGGGCTGTGCCGCCCCAGCGCCGTCCGGAGCCGCGTCGCGTCGACGGGGCGAGCGGGATCGGCGGCGTCGTGCACGGTCCATTCCAGTTCGACGCCGGTGTGGGTGGGTGGGCCGGTCTTGAAGCAGATCCGGGCCAGGTGTCGGGTTGCGGCTGCGGACTCGCGCAGAATGGCGCTGCGGTCCAGGTCGGGTGACGTCACCAAGGGTCTGGCCCCCTCTCCATGCGCCGGGTCCGGCACACTGTGCCACCGTAAACCCACCCACCGACACCGGCGGGGGGCGTGCACGGCGCCACCAATCTCTGTCTAACAGACGGATTTCCGATGCAGGGCGGAACCCAACCGCTCCAGCGCGACCGGTCAGCCCTCGTCGGGGTGGCCCGGTCGCGGCGGCGACGGCGGGGCCTTCACCGATGGGGACGACTTGCCCTTAGCCGACTTGGAGGGGGTGGCCTTCGCCGACTCGGACGGCTTCGTCTCGGGCACCAGCCGCTGGCAGTACGCCTCGACCTCGGCCGGGCCGCCGGCGGCGGTCACCAGCTTCTGGAAGCCCGGCGTGCGCAGCGCCTTCTCCCGCTGCTCGGGCTTTTTCGCTCGCCACGCGCGACACAGTCCGTGCACCTGCCCGACGATGGCGGGACTGGCCGGCGTGGCGGTGACCGGCGGCGGCGCGACCGGCGACGGGGCGCCGGGGCCCATCGATCGGGTGGGCTCGGGCGACCGGGTCGCGCCCTGGTGCGGCGAGGGTGACAGGTGCGACGGTGCTGGTGCGACCGGGTCTGGCGCCCGGTCCCGGGTGACCGCGGCGAAGGCGGCCCCGGCGGTGGCGGTGGCGGCCACCGCGCCGATCCAGGCCACCGCGCCGGTGGTCACCCGGCGACGGCCTGGCCGCTGCGGCACCGCTGGCGCCGGGTTGGCCCGGGCGGCTCGGAACGCGGCCAGCGCGACCTCCTCGCCCGCCAACTCGGATGGGCGGACCGGTCCGGCCGCTGCGGCGAGCAACGCGGCCACCGGCTCGACCGGGGGCACGTTCGACGCGCTCAGGCGCACCCGAGGTGATGACGCGCCGGACCCCTCTGGCGTGGCGGAGTGGCCCTGATCCGGGGTGGCGTTCGCTCGGGCGTGAGCCGCGTCGAGCAGCCGCTCGGTGTCGGCGTGATCGGTCCGCCGGAACGGGTTCATCGGGAGTCCCCTCACGTCAGCCGTCCGCCGGTTCGACGTGCGGTGCTCGCAGGGCGGGGCCACTGCCTGTGCGCGGCGACGGCACCCCCTCGGCCCCGACCGGCGGCCCGGCCGGGCTCTGCCGCTCCAACAGCACCGCGAGCCGGCGCAGACCCCGGTGAGCGGCGGTCCGCACCGCGCCGGCCCGGCGGCCCAGCACCCGGCCGGCGGATCCCGCGTCCAGCCCGATCACGGCCCGCAGCAGGACCGCTTCGGCCTCGCGGGGCGGCAGGGTGGCGATCAGCGCGAGGGCGGTCTCGGTACCGATCGTCTCGCTGGCCTTCTCCGCGGTGTCCGCGTCGCTGGCCAGATCGACCAGCGTCTGCACCGGGACCGGGAGCGAGGGCCTGCGGCGCATCCGGCGCAGGTGGTCCATCGCGCGGTTACGAGCGATGGTGACCGTCCAGGCCCGGAACTCACCCCCGGTGAAGCCGGGCAGGTCACGGGAGATCTGGAGCCAGGTCTCGGAGGCGACGTCCTCGGCGTCGGCGCCGACGAGGGCGGTCAGGTACCGCAGCAGCCCGGGCTGGAGGTTGCGGTACAAAAAGCGGAACGCCTCCTCGTCTCCGGCCTGAGCGGCACGCACCACCTCCGACAGGTCGGCGGTCATCCGCGGCCCGCGCATCGCCGTGGGCACGCCGGCCCGATTCGCGGCGCTGGCGCACCCCACGCGGTACAAGTCGTCCGCCCGATCAGCACCCGCACCGCCCTCCGCCGCTCTGATTGTGCCCGCGACAACGATTGTCGGGGCGGCGTGTCCGTGGCCAACACCAGGGTGGTCGATCGGCGCGCTGCCCGCCGAGGTAGCCGGGCGGGCCTGAGTCGGGCCAACGCTAGGAGGAGGCTCAGGACGCGACAAGTCGGCGTCGTGTCACGGAAGGGTGACAATTATCAACCCCACCGTGCGGCGCGTCGCTGTAACGCCCCGTGCGCAGGAGACGCCAACCGCTTCTGAAGGCGCTTTTCTGCCACCATCGACGACCTGGACGACGGAAATTGTCGCTTTTCGTGACACCGCACATCCGCACCGTCATAGAGGCCGAGCGTCCACACAGGTCAGGCCGAATCAGCCAGCGTTAACCAGCCGCCCGGCGGCCCTGCCGCGGCGCGCCGCGCCGCGGCACTCTAGGTACGGTAATGCGGTGTTGTCATCGGAGGTCGTGCTCAGCGGTCGCTACCGCTTGGACGAACGTGTCGCCACGGGCGGCATGGGCGACGTTTGGCGTGCTTCCGACCTGATCCTCGGCCGACAGGTCGCGGTCAAGGTTCTGCTGCCGGCGCTGGTGTCCGATCCCGACTTCATCGCCCGGTTCCGTGCTGAGGCACGGATCATGGCGGCGCTGCGGCACCCCGGCATCGTGCAGGTCTTCGACTGCGGCGCGGACGACCTCCCCGACGGCAGCCGGGCGGACTACCTCGTCATGGAGTTCGTCGCCGGCGAGCCGTTGTCCAAGCGGATCGAGGCGGCCGGGCGGCTCGACGTGACCGAGGCGATGTCGATCGTGGCCCAGGCGGCCGCGGCGCTCAACGCGGCGCATCGTGGCGGCATCGTGCACCGCGACGTCAAGCCCAGCAACCTGCTCGTGCAGGAGGACGGCACTGTCGTCCTGGTCGACTTCGGGGTGGCCCGCTCCACCGACATCACCAGCATCACCAGCACCAACGCGGTGCCTGGCACCGCCCTCTACATGGCGCCCGAGCAGGCCGCCGGCCGGCCGGTCAGCGGCGCCACCGACATCTACGCCCTGGGCGCGGTCACCTACTGCTGCCTCACCGGCAGTCCGCCGTTCACCGGTGACAATCCGCTCCAGGTCGCCGTCCGGCACCTGGACGACGAGCCGCCGGAGCTGCCGCACGAGATTCCGGAGGCGGTTCGCGCCCTGGTCTCGCGGGCCCTGGCCAAGGATCCGCTGGAGCGGTTCAGCAGCGGAGCGGCGATGGCCGAGGCCGCTCGGACGGCGGTCACCGACGGCGAGCCGCCGACGGCGATGGCCACACCGGTCGCGCTGCGCGACGCCGGGCCGGGCACCCGCACGGACGTGCCGGCCGGCGCGGCGGTGGCGAACGGGCGCCGGCGACGGCGGGGTCCGCTGGTGGGCGCGGCCGCGGCCATGCTGGTCGCGCTGGTCGGGCTCGGCGCGGCGCTGGCCGCGGCGCGCAACACCGGCGAGGAACCGGCGGTCCGCCTGCCGACCACGTCGCCGACGGTGGCGCCGAGCGGCGCCGCCGAACTGCCCGCGGCGAACGAGCAGATCACCAGCGTCGAGCCGGGTCGGCCCGACCGGCCGCGCGCTCCCGGCAACTCCCCGTCGGCCTCGGTCACCGCCACGCCGACCCTGCAGCCCAGCCAGACGGTCGACCCGCCGACGCCGACGGCGGGCGTCACCACGGCGCCGCCGACCAGCGCGGCGCCCACCACCGGCGCCCCGCCGCCGACCAGCGCGGCGCCGTCTGATCCACCCGCAACGTCCAGCCCGCCTGTCGATCCGGAGGTGCCGGCGGGCGGTTGAGCCGCCCGCTGTCGCCAACCCCGGCAGCCCCACCCGCACCGAGATCCCCAAAACGGACTTACGTCGCCGAAGGCGCCTCTAGGCTCTCAGCAGGCCATTTACACCATCTGCTGTGGGAGCCTGGGTGAGCGCTGAAAAGCTGGTCGTGATCGGTCAGGGGTATGTCGGACTGCCGCTGGCCATGCGGGCCGTCGAGGCGGGGCTCGACGTGATCGGTCTCGACGTCGACGCCGACCGGGTGAAGCGTCTCGCCTCCGGCGAGTCGTTCGTCGAGGACATCCCGGCCGACCGGCTGGGCCGGGCGTTGGGCAGCGGCCGCTACCAGCCGAGCACGGAGTACACCGACGCCGACGGGTTCGACATCTGCGTCATCACGGTGCCTACTCCGCTGCGCGACGGCACCCCGGACCTGAGCTTCGTCGAGCAGGCCGGCATCGGTATCGGCCCGTACGTACGCCCGGGCTGCACGGTGATCCTGGAATCGACCACGTACCCCGGCACCACCGAGGAGTTGCTGCGACCGCTGTTGGAGTCGGCCAGCGGGCTGACCAGCCCCGGCGAATTCCACCTGGGCTACAGCCCGGAGCGGATCGACCCGGGCAACCCCACCTGGCGACTGGAGAACACCCCGAAGGTCGTCTCCGGTGTGGACGCGGCGTCGCTGGCCCGGGTGGACGAGTTCTACCAGCGCCTGGTGGAACGCACCGTACCGGTGGACTCCACCCGGGTCGCCGAGCTGACCAAGCTGATCGAGAACACCTTCCGCCAGGTCAACATCGCGTTGATCAACGAACTGACCATGCTCTCGCACCACCTCGACATCGACGTCTGGCAGGCGATCGACGCCGCCTCGACCAAACCGTTCGGCTTCCTGCCGTTCCGGCCCGGCCCCGGCGTCGGCGGGCACTGCCTGCCGATCGACCCGTGCTACCTGTCCTGGCAGGTCAAGCGCCGCCTCGGTCGGCAGTTCCGGTTCGTCGAACTGGCCAACGACGTCAACCACGAGATGCCCGAACACGTCGCGCAGCGGATCATGGGAGGGCTGAACCGGGACGGCCGGGCCGTCAGCGGCGCCCGACTGCTGCTGCTCGGTCTGGCGTACAAGAAGAACACCGGCGACATGCGCGACTCCCCCGCCGTGGACGTGGCGCGTCGGCTGCAGGCCCTCGGTGCCGAGGTGCACGCCGTCGAGCCGTACGCGGAGGCGCACCAGATCCCCGCCGGGGTCACCGTGGTCGGGCTCACCGAGCGGGAGGTGCGCGCGGCCGACGCGGTGGTGGTGGTCACCGACCATGACATCTTCGACTACGACCTCGTGGTCAAGCACGCCCGCTACGTCTTCGACACCCGCAACCGGTGCGTCGGCCCGATGGTCGAGCGCCTGTAGACCCGGCACCGCTGGCCGGTCCCGCCGCCGGGGAAGATGGCGGGACCGGCCAGCGGATGTCCGTCTGGTGGCACTGACGGAACCCGGCCGGGGTCACTGGTCGGCGAGCGCCTCGACGACCGGGCGGGACAGCGCCCGGCGGGCCGGCAGCACCGAGGCGAGCAGGGCGGCCAGCGCCGCGACGCCGAGGATCAGCCCGAGCTGACCGAGCGGCAGCACCACGTGGAAGTCGCCGCCGAGGCGATCCAGCAGGGCCATCGCGGACGCGCTGACGCCGGTGCCGAGGCCGATGCCGAGCACCGCGCCGACCAGCGCCATCAGCACCGCCTCGACGGCGAGCACCGCCCGCATCCGCCCTCGGGTGAGCCCGACCGCCCGCAGTACGGCGTTCTCCCTGGTCCGTTCGACCACCGACAGGCTCAGGGTGTTCGCCACGCCGACCAGGGCGATCACCACGGCCAGCCCGAGCAGCGCGGTGACGAAGGCGAGCAGCATGTCCACCGTGCCGGTGAGCATCTTCTTGTACGCGCCCTGGTCCATCAGGTTCACCGTCGGGTAACGGCCCAGCACCGTGGTGATCGCGTCGCGGGCGCGTTCGGGGCTCACCCCGGCGGCGGGGTCGATCTCGGCCAGGTAGCCCCGCTGGGCGGGGAAGAGCGCCGTGAAGTCCTCATCGGACAGGTCGATGACGTGACCTGCGGGCACCTCGCCGGCGGGTGTGTCGTCGGTGACCACGGCGGCCACCCGGAACGGCTTTCCCCTGACGGTCACCGGGGAGCCGACCTGCCAGCCGCGTGCCCGTGCCAACTCGCGGTGCACCAGCACCTGTCCCGGCCCGACCCGGTCGGCGTCGCCGGCCAGCACCCCGCTCAGGGTCCGGCCGACGAGGGCTGGGTGGGCCGCCCGGATCTCGACGTCGTCGACGACCGTGCTGCGCTGCTCGTGCACCACCCCCAGCTCGGGACGGGAGGCCAGCTCACCGACGAGCGCGGCCGGCAGGTCCTGACCGATTCCACTGACCACGAAGTCGGTGCCGATCTGGGCGTCCACGCTGCGTTCGATGCCGTCCTTGGTGCTGCGCGCGCCGACCATGAACGCCGACACCAGTCCGATCCCGATCACCAGCGCGGTAGCGGTCGCGGCGACCCGCCGTGGATTGCGCACCGTGTTGGTGACCGCCAGCTCACCGATGGTGCCGAGCACGCGCCGTACCGGCCAGCCGAACAGCCGGGCCAGCGCCGGGACGAGCACCGGCCCGAACAGGACGATCCCGAAGAAGCTGAGCACCCCACCGGCAGCCACCAGCAGCAGCTGGGCGGCGCTGGCGGCGCCGGCCAGCGCGGCGACACCGACGGCGAGCACCACCGCGCCGACGGTCAGCCGCACCCGACCGGCACCCCGGCTGGGCTGCACCGCGGCGTCGGTGAGCGCGGCCACCGGGGCGATCCGCGTTCCCCGCCAGGCCGGCAGCAGGGCGGCGCACACGGTCAGCCCGGTGCCCAGCAGCAGGCCGGTCAGCACGGTCGAGCCGGTCACGGTCAGGCTCCCGGTGACCGGCGCGTCCAGTCGGGACAGCAGCAGCCGTAACCCGCCGGCGAGGGCCACCCCGAGCAGCAACCCGAGCGCGGAGGCGACCAGCCCCAGCACGGCCGACTCCAGCACTGTGGACCGGAAGACCTGCCCCCGGGTGGCGCCGATCAGGCGCAGCAGCGCGGTCCGTCGGGTGCGCTGGGCCAGCACGATCGCGAAGGTGTTGGCGATCACGAAGCCGGCCACCACGATCGCGACCCCCACGAAGATCAGCAACAGCATGCGGAACTGGTCCACGTTGCGGACCGCGTCCTCCACGGCCTCGTCGAGGATCTGCTGGCGACTCTTCACTGTGGCTTCGGCGCCGGCCACCGCACGTACCCGCTCGGTCACCGCCGCGACGTCGGCGCCCGGTCGGGTAGCCACCAGGACGCGGCCGTAGCCCCGCTCGCCGGTGAGGGCCATCGCGTCCGGCCCGACCAGGCCGACGAACGGACCACCGACGTCGCGGGCGGTGCCGGCCACGTCGACGGTGCCGACCAGGGTGTACGGGCGGGCCGCCCCGCCGGTGGCGCCGATCCGGACCGTCGCGCCGAGCCCGAAGCCCTGCTCGGCCGCCGTCGGCGCGTCGAGCACCACCTCCCCGGCCCGGTCGGGCAACCGGCCGGCCACCACGTCGTACGAGCGCAGCGCGTCCTCGGTGGGGATGGCGACCAGCATGGTGAAGCCGAGCACCGGCCGACCGTCGGCGCCGACGATCCCGGCGGTGTTGGTCAGCTCGCCGGCGGCGGCGGTCACCCCGTCGACCGCCCGCACCCGGTCGACCAGGGCCGGCGGCAACAGCTCGCGGCCGGCCGAGTAGACACCCAGGTCGGTGTGCCGGTCGAAGGCGCCGGCCCGCTCGTACGCTCCGGCCCGCATCCCGTCGACGAAGATCATCGTGCCGGCGACGAACGCGACGCCGAGCACGACGGCGAGCGCCGACAGCAGCATGCGCAGCGCCTCGGCGCGCAACGAACGCAGGGTCAGGCGGATCATGCGGGGCTCCCGGTGCAGGTGGCGGCTTGGACCCCTCCGACGCTATGACCGGCACCGGTCTGTCGATCTCCACCTGCGCGCTCGACCTGGCTGCGCCCCGGGTCGCGGTGCGCGCCTCGGCCGCTACGACCCAGGTCGTACGCGGTGTCATCCGCCGGGCGTGATCAGCCCGCTCTCGTACGCCAGGACCACCGCCTGAACCCGGTCGCGTAGCTGGAGTTTCGCCAGGATCCGCCCGACGTGGGTCTTCACCGTCGCCTCGGCCACGTGCACCCGGGCGGCGATCTCCGCGTTGGACAGCCCCTGGGCGACCAGCAGCAGCACCTCCCGTTCCCGTTCGGTGAGCTGCGCGAGTCGAGGGTCGGCGCTCGGGGCGGCGCCGAGCTGCCCGGCGAACCGGTCCAGCAGCCGCCGGGTGATCGACGGAGCCACCACCGAGTCGCCCTGGGCCACCACCCGGATCGCGGCCAGCAGCTCCTCCGGCGGAACGTTCTTGAGCAGGAAGCCACTCGCCCCGGCCTGCAGCGCCGCGAACGCGTCCGCCTCGGTGTCGAAGGTGGTCAGCACCAGCACCCGGGGTCCACCCGCGGGCCGCTCGGCGCAGAGCCGCCGGGTCGCCTCCACCCCGTCCATGGTGGGCATCCGGATGTCCATCACGACGACGTCGGCCTCGGTGCGGGCGAGCACCCGCAGGGCGTCCGCGCCGTCGATCGCCTCCCCGACGACCTCCAGGTCCGGCTGGGAGTCCAGCACCATCCGGAACCCGGCGCGGACCAGCGCCTGGTCGTCCACGATCACCACCCGGACCGTCATGCCGCGATCACCTCCGTTGCCGGCTCCGACGGTAGCGGCAGCCGTACCTCGACCTTCCAGCCCCCGGTCGGCCGGGGACCGGCGGTGAGGCTGCCGTCGTACACCGTCACCCGCTCCCGCATGCCGAGCAGGCCGTGACCGCCGGTCGGCGCCGGGCTGACCAGCGGGCGGCCGTGACCGTCGTCGACCACCCGGACCTCCACGGCCTCGGCGGTGTACGACAGGACGACCTCGACGCCGGCGCCGACGCCGGCGTGCTTGAGCGCGTTGGTCAGCGCCTCCTGCACCACCCGGTAGACGGTCAGCTCCAGGCCGGGCGGCAGGGCCGGCGGCGTACCGGTGACGGTGCTGCGGATGTGCAGGCCGGCGTCGTCGAATCGGGCCAGCAGGTCCGGCAGTTCGGCCAGGGCGAGGCGCCGGTGCTCGGGGTCGGCCGCCACCGCCAGCTCGTCGGATCCGTAGGCGTCGGCCGGGCCGGCGTCGCGCAGGACGCCGACCAGCCGGCGCATCTCTTCGAGGGCCTGCCGGCCGGTGTCCGCGACCACCTTCACGGCGGTCCGCGCCTGGGCGGGGTCACGGTCGAGCATGAACCGGGCGCCGTCGGCCTGGACGATCATGACGGCCATGCTGTGGGCGACCACGTCGTGCAGTTCACGGGCGATCCGGGTGCGCTCCTCGGCGACCGCCGCCCGGGACTCGGCCTCCCGCTCGCGTTCCAGGGTGGTGGCCCGTTCCTCAAGGCTGAGCACGTAGAGCCGGCGGGTCCGCACGTTCAGCGCGACCAGCCACACCGCGCCGGTGACCAGCGCGTACCACAGTGCGGTCGCCCACCACTGGATGACGTTGGGGGTCTGCGCGGCGGCCAGCAGCACGCCGACGGCCGCGACCGCGCCGGCCAGCACGCCGTCGCGCAGCCGCCGGCCGTACTTCACCACGCTGTAGAGCGCGATCAGGACCGCCACGTCGTAGATGAGCGGGCCCCACCGGGCGATCACCTGGATCAGGGCGAGCACCGCGACCGCCACCGTCACCGCGCCGGGGTGGGTGCGCCGGAACAGCAGCGCCACCGCCATGCCCAGGCCGACCGCAGTGGCCGCCCAACCGCCCGGCTGGTTCACCGCCGCGGCCACGGAGACGAGCACCACCAGGGCGGCGACGGCCACGTCGAAGGCGACGCCGCGCAGCGGGCGACCGAACAGGGTGCGTCTCACGGTCACCCAGCGTACGTGTCGAAACGTGCGGCCCTCGCGCCCGCGCCCCGAGGTCAGCGGCTGAGGATCTCGCGCATCCGGTCGATCTCGACGGTCTGCTCGGTGGCGACGGAGTTGGCGAACTCGTTGAGCGTCAGGTCGGAGCCGACCGTGAGCAGGTTGGTGGCCAGCTCGATGGCGCCCTGATGGTGCTCGGTCATCATCCGGACGAAGAGTTGGTCGAAGTCCGCGCCCCGGACCGCGGCGAGCTGCCGCATCGCCTCGGGCGACTGCATGCCGCGCATGGTGCCGTGGTCGTGCCCCGGCACCTCCGCCGGGAGGCCACGGGTCTGCAACCAGCCGCGCATCATGCCCATCTCCGGCCCCTGGCTGGCCCGGATGCGCTCGGCGATGGCCCGGACGTCGGGGTCGGCGGCCCGGTCGGGGGCGAGCTCCGCCATCGCCAGGGCCTGCGCGTGGTGCGGGATCATCATCCGGACGAACCAGACGTCCAGCGAGTTGTGCGGGGCGGGGCCGGCGTCGCGGACCTCGTGTGCCGGGCGGGTGGCCGCCGTCTCGCCCGGTCGGCCGGGAGCGATGACGGTCAGGTCGGTGGGGACGGGGCTGGCGGTCGGCGACGCGGCGGAGGTGGCGGGTGCGGAGACCGGCTGCGGCGAGCGGGTACCGGTGTCGCCGTCGAGGCGGACCACCATGAACACCACCAGCGGCAACGTGAGCGCCAGTGTGACGACCGCCAGGGTGCGCGCGCGCCGGTTGGTCATGGGCCACTCCCTGCAGTCGAGGTCACCGCGATGCTATCTATTGAAGAACCCACTTTGATGTGATCCACCTCACATCGACGTTCTTCGCCGGACGGTAACGTGTCAACCATCGTCTCCCCCTTGCGAAGGGCCCCGCCGATGATCAGACTCCACAAGCCACGGTTACGACAACTGCGTGTCGTGGCGCTCGCCACGACCGGCCTCCTCGTCGCCAGCGCCCTCGTCGCCCCGGCGAGCAACGCCCAGACGGTGCCGCAGGCGGCGCCAGCCCCCGCGCTCACCAACACGATCCCCGGCGTCGACGAGATCGTGAGCAGCCCCAACCTGCGTCAGATCGCCAACGTGCCCAAGGTCGCCCCGCTGGACGCGACCAACAGCGACATCGCCTTCCAGGGCAAGTACGCGTTCGCCGGCAACTACAACGGCTTCGTCATCTACGACATCTCGCGGCCCAGTGCGCCGACGGTCAAGGCCCGGGTGCTCTGCCCGGGGTCGCAGAACGACATCTCCGTCCACGGTGACCTGCTCTTCCTTTCCACCGACTCGTCCCGCAGCGACGACTCCTGCAACAGCACCCCGCAGGGGGCGGACGTGAAGGGCTCGTGGGAGGGCATCAAGGTCTTCGACATCAAGGACAAGGCCAACCCGCGCTACATCAAGTCCGTCGAGACCGCCTGCGGCTCACACACCCACACCCTGGTGCCGGGCAAGGACCGCAAGGCCGTCTACCTGTACGTCTCCTCGTACAGCCCGCGGGCCGAGTTCCCGGACTGCCAGCCGCCGCACGACTCCATCTCCATCATCAAGGTGCCGGTGAAGAAGCCGACCGACGCGGCAGTGGTCGCGACGCCGAACCTCTTCCCGGACGGCGGGTTCCCCGGCAGCCCGACCGGCTCGGCGACCACCGGTTGCCACGACATCACCGCCTACCCGTCGAAGGACCTGGCCGCCGGTGCCTGCATGGGTGACGGCATCCTGCTCGACATCAAGAACCGCGAGGCGCCCCGCGTCATCAACCGGGTCCGGGACGAGGTCAACTTCGCGTTCTGGCACTCGGCCACCTTCAACAACTCCGGCACCAAGGTGATCTTCACCGACGAGCTGGGTGGTGGCGGGGCGGCGACCTGCAACGAGACCGTCGGCCCGAACCGGGGCGCGGACGCCATCTACGACATCGCCGGCCGTGGCGACGCCCGGACGATGACGTTCCGTAGCTACTACAAGATCCCCCGGGCGAACGCCAACACCGAGAACTGCGTGGCGCACAACGGCTCGCTGATCCCGGTGCTCGGCAAGGACATCATGGTCCAGGCGTGGTACCAGGGTGGCATCTCGGTGTTCGACTTCACCGACTCGGCCAACCCGAAGGAGATCGCCTTCTGGGAGCGGGGCCCGCTCTCGGCCGACACGTTGGTCGGCGGTGGCAGCTGGTCCGCGTACTACTACAACGGCCACATCTACTCCAACGACTTGGTCAAGGGCCTGGACGTCCTGGAGCTGAACGACTGGCGTACCTGGTCGGCCAAGCTGACCCGCTACCCGGAGCTCAACGTGCAGACCCAGCCCAGCTACCTGAGCTGGTAGGCACCGCGCAGCACACCGGGCCCGGCTCCCGTTCCACGGGGGCCGGGCCCGGCCCGTACCCGGCGGCAGGGTCGGCACCGTGGGGCTGGTCACCAGGGCGAGGGGTTGCCGGGCATTTGGCCAGACCCTGTGCCAACGTGAACAGTTGTGACCCTCGCAGCCCCACCCGAACCGACCACACGCTGGCGGCCCCACCCGCTGGACCTGGTAGCGGCCGTCCTCGCCGTGGTCGGCGCGGCCTGCGCGCTGAGCGGGCTGCTCCCCCGCGCGGAAACCACCGCCACCCTGCACCGGATCCTGCCGCTGCTGCTCTTCCTCGGCACCGTGATCGTCCTCGCCGAGCTGACCGCCGTGGCCGGTGTCTTCGACGTGCTGGCCAGCCGACTGGCCCGGGCCTCGCGCGGCAGGTGGGCCGCGCTGTTCCTGCTCTGCGGCGGTCTCGCCACGCTGACCACCCTCGTGCTCAACCTCGACACCACCGCCGTGCTGCTCACCCCGGTGCTGCTCGCGCTGGCCCGGAACCTCCGCATCCCGGCCGCCCCGCTCGCCGTCACCACGGTCTGGCTGGCGAACACCGCGAGCCTGCTGCTGCCGGTCTCCAACCTGACCAACCTGCTCGCCGCCGACCGGGTCGGGCTGGCACCCCTGGCGTACGCGGCCCGCATGGCGTTGCCGCAGCTCGCCGCCGTGGCGGTCACCATGGCCCTGCTCTGGTTCGGGTGGTGGCGGCGGGAGCGGCCCGCCGGTGGGCGTTTCGTCCCGCCGGCCCGGCACGTGCCGGCCGACCCGGTCCTGCACCGGATCGCGGTCGTCGGTTGCCTGATCTTCGTCGCCGGCATTCTCGCCGGCGTGGAGATCGGGCTCGCCTCCACCGTCGCGGCCGCGCTGGTGCTGGTCGGATTTCTGGTCCGCTCCCCCGGCACGTTGCGCCCGGGGCTGGTCCCGGTACGCCTGCTGTTCTTCGTCACCGGCCTGTTCCTGGTGGTGCAGACCCTCGGCCGGCACGGGCTGGACGACCTGGTCGGCACCCTGCTCGGCGCCGACGGTGGCGCGTTGGGCGCCCTGCGCGCCGGTGGCACCGGGGCGCTGCTCGCCAACGCGGTGAACAACCTGCCCGCCTACCTGGCCGGTGAGTCGGTGCTGCCGACCGGTGATCACACCCGCCTGCTGGCCCTGCTGATCGGCACCAACGTCGGCCCGCTGGCCGCCCCCTGGGCGTCGTTGGCCACCCTGTTGTGGTTCGAGCGGTGCCGGGCGGCCGGGGTGGCCGTGCCGATCACCCGGTTCGTGCTGACCAGCACCCTGCTCGCGGTCACCGCGACGCTCGCCGCGGTCGGCGCGCTGCTGCTGGTCACCTGAGCGCGCCGAGGCTGGTAGCCGTCAGTGGCGGGCCGGACGCGGGCCGACCAGCCGGCGGACCATCGGGGCCGCGTTCCACTTGGCCGCGCCGACCAGGTCGCGGGCGTGCTCCAGGACCGTGTAGTCGGGTCGGGTCAGCCCGTCGGCGATGGCCCGGTCCAGGTCGTTGCCGCAGCGGCTCAGCACGGTGTCGAAGTCCCGACGGACCGGCTCCTGAAGGTCGTAGCCGAACGAGCGGTGCAGCCGGGCGAAGAGCGGCTTGTACAGCCGGACCCGCTCGTGCAATCCCGACGAGTACGACATCGGGTTCTTCGGACGGTGGAGGATGTAGTCGGGCAGCACGTCGGCGAACGCCCGTCGGACGATCCACTTCTCCTGCCCGTGGCGCAGCTTCAGATCCACCGGCAGCCGCATCGCCAGCTCCACCACGCTGAGGTCGAGGAACGGCACCCGGGCCTCCACGCCGTGGCCCATGGCGGCCCGGTCGACCCGCTGCAACTCGGTGCGGCACAGGTTGCGGATCCGGTGCAGGAACAGCCTGCGGGCCGCCGCCGGGGCGACCTGGTGATACATCGGGTACCCGCCGAACAGCTCGTCGGAGCCGTCGCCGGTCAGCACCACCTTGATGCCCAGGTCGCGGAGCCGCCGGAAGATCGGCACCGAGACGACCGCGTTGATGATGTCGCCGTACTCGGTCAGCTCGGAGATCCGGATGGCCTCGCGGACGTCGGCGAGCCGGATGTCGCGCGGACGCAGCTCGACCACCACGTGCGGCACGTCGAGGTCGGCGGCGAGCCGCCGGGCGTACGCCACGTCGGGGCTGTCCGGCACGCCGACCGTCACCGCGACGCAGTCCGGGTGGATGTCGCGTACCTGGCGCAGGGTCAGCGAGCTGTCCAGGCCACCGGAGAGCACCACTCCGACGGTCAGGTCGGTCTCCACCCGCATCCGGATCGAGTCGCTGAGCGCGGCGCGGACCAGCAGCGCGGCCTCGTCCGGGTCGTCGATGAGCGGCAGGCCGTCGCCGATGGTGAGCAGGTCGACGTACGGGCTCAGTCGTACGTGCCCGTCCGCGTCCGCCCAGCCGTGGTGCCCGGGCGGCACCTCGGCGATCGGGGCGCCGTGCCCGACGAGCGCCTTGACCTCGGAGGCGAGCTGTAGGCAGCCGGGGCGGCGGGACCAGTACAGCGGCTTGACCCCGAGCGGGTCGCGGGCCAGGTACGCCCGGCCGGTGGCCCGTTCGACGACCGCGAAGGCGTACTCTCCGCGCAGCCGGGTGACCGTCGCCTCGCCCCACTGCTGGAACGCGGCGAGCAGCACCTCAGTGTCGCTCTCGGTGCGGAAGACCTGACCGAGGCGGGTCAACTGCGCCCGCAACTCCCGATAGTTGAAGATCTCGCCGTTGAAGCAGAGCAGCCACCGCTCGTCGGTCGAGGTCCACGGCTGCACCGCCCGGTCCCGGTCGACGATCCGCAGCCGACGGGTGCCGGCGAGCAGCCCGCTCTCGGACCGGGTCTCGGTGACCTCACCGCGCGGAGCCAGGGCGGCGAGCATCCGCCGGAAGGTCGCCGGGTCGGCCTCAGGGCCGATGCTCAACGCGATGCCGCACACCGGCTCAGACCCCCATCTCGGCTTCGTACGCCCGGCGTAGCCGACGCCGGGCGGTGGGCGCGAGACACAGGTGCCAGGCCTGCCCCTCGTCGATCACGTTCAGCTCGCCTGCCTGCTGCCGGCTCAGCAGCAGCTCCGCCAGGGCGTCCCGGGCACCGAAACGCTCGAACCAGGCCAGCTCGACATCGGCCGAGTAGCCGAGGCAGTGCCCGCTGGGCAGCATCGCCGCGTAACCCAGGCGACGCAGCCGGTACTGGTGCTCGGCGCTGCGGACCAGGCTGGTCACCCAGAGCGGCGGGGTGGCCGGCGGCGCGACGGCGGTGAACTCCCGTCCGATGTCGTTGAGCAGCGCCACCACCTCGCGGCGGGCGCGGCGGAACAGCAACCCTGCGGTGCGCGGGGTGGCGTCGGGTCGTAGCCGGCGACGCAGCCCGCGCGCGGCTCGACCCAGCATCGTGGCGGGCTGCTCCTGGTAGCGGAAGCGCAGCAGGTCGCGGCGGCGCAGCCACTCCAGGTCGACCAGCTCGGCGCTGCCGTTGACCTGGTCGTCGGTGACGAAGGTCGGCGCGTCCTGCCACCACAGCACGTCGATGCGGGAGAGCAGGTAGATCCGGACCAGTGCGCTGAGGTCCCTCGCCGAGGTGCGATCGTTCGGGCGGTAGCGGGCCATCTCCAGCAGCAGCGTCTCGCGCGCGCCGATGATCCCCTGCGGGGTGGCGTCGAGGACCGCGGCGAGCGCCGGCTCCCGCAGTCGCTCGTCGATGAGCACCTGCCGGGCCCGGGTGCTCGCCGCGTCGGCCAGGGCGCCGACCTCGACCAGCAGCTCGGCGACGGCGGCCCGGTAGGCGGCCAGGTCGGCGGCGGGCACGGGAACCCGGCGGGGGGTCACTCCGGAGGGCCGACGGCGGGCCGGAGCGGTGGGCGACGGAGGCGAACCGGGCTGCTGTCCCGGGCTACGGCTGGGCACTCGCATGACGGGGTCCCTTCCTCCGGTCACGACACTGGGTGTTCGCCCTGAAACCACCGTAATCATCAGGAGTGGAACGGACCGAACATTTCTCCTATTTCCCCCTCGAATGGGGCGGGGACGACGCACCCGCCTGGAGGCGACCCATGGTTGTGGCGACCAACACCTCACCCACCGACGCCCGCCGACGCCGCCGCTCCGGTCGGCACCAGGGCCTGCACCTCGGCGTACGACGGTGGTCCCGCCGCTGCGGTGGGCCCGCCGTGGCGGACCGCGTCGGCGGCGGCGAGCGCGGCGCCCAGCGCGGCCCGGAACAGCAGCGAGCCGGTGCTGACCCGGGCAACCCCGGTGGCGGTCAGCTCGGCCAGCCCTGGGCCGCCCGGCTGGTACAGCGCGTTCACCGGCGCGTCGATCCGCTCAGTCAGGATGCGCAGGATGGCCAGGTCGACGGTGCCGGGCACGAAAATCCCGTCGGCACCGGCCGCCCGGTAGGCACGGGACCGGGCGAGGGTCTGCGACAGCGGGTCGTCCACCCCGAGCCACCAGGTGTCGGTGCGGGCGTTGACGAACAGCTCCGGCACCGCCGCCTTCACCGCCGCGACCTTGTCAGCGGTGCAGGCGGCATCGGCGAGGCTGCCGTCGGCCCGCCCGTCTTCCAGGTTGATCCCGACCACGCCGAGCCCGGCCAGCTCCGCGACGTACTCGGCGACCTCGGCCGGGTCGTCGCTGAACCCGGCCTCCACGTCCACGCTGAGCAGCACCGGCAGCCGAGCCAGCCGGCGGGCCAGGGCGAGGGTCTGCACGGCGGTGGACCCGGTGCCGTCCGGTCGGCCGGCGGCCGCGGCGACACCGAGGCTGGTGGTGCCGACCGCCGGGTAGCCACGCGCGGCGAGCGCCGCCGCCGAGGCGTGGTCCCACGCGTTGGGCAGCAGCAGCGGGCGGCCGGCGCGGTGCAGGGCGTGAAACGCGGGCGCGAGAACGGGCCAGTTGTCAGTCACCGCCCGACCGTAGGGCGCGAACCTTTCGCCCCACACCGAACGATCCCCCGCCGCGGTCGCCTGCGCCTCGCCGCTCAGGCGCGGCCGCTCGTGGGTGGCGCGGCTATCGGCGGGTCGAGGGTGTGTTCGGGGATGGACAGGGCTTCGGCCAGGCCAGGGCGGCCGGTGGGAGTGAGACGGACGGCGCGGCCAGCGCCCCGACTGATCCAGCCCAGGTCGGTGAAGCGGCGGCAGAGCGCCGCGCCGAGCGCTCCGGCCAGGTGCGGGCGGCGTTCGGTCCAGTCCAGGCAGTCGCGGACCACCGGGCGGCGGGCGGCGCGCAGCACCTCCACGGGTACGCCCAACCCGGCGGCCCAGGCCCAGCCGTCGGGCGTCAGCGCCAACCCGCTGGACCGGTCGAGCCGGCGCTCGCGCAGCAGCGCGTCGTACATCAGCACGCCCAGCCTCCCGGCCAGGTGGTCGTAGCAGGTCCGGGCGTACGCCAGGGATGCGGTGGCGGTCGTCGCCC
>NZ_JBEXHP010000054.1:0-38215 GCF_040607895.1 Micromonospora sp. NPDC005220 | reverse complement strand
GCCCTCGCGCACGAGCCGGGCGTGCAACCGGTGCCGCGGGTGTGGTCCGGGCGGGGTCGCCCACCGACCCGCACCGACCCGCGCTACCCGAAGACGGCTGTCAGCCTGGTCGAGCACGTTCGCGCCGCCGGACGCGACACGGCGGAGACGATCACCTGGCGGGAAGGCTCGAAGGGCGCCATGAGCTCTCAGTTCGTGTTCCTGCGGGTGCGTCCAGCCGGGCACCGCGTCGCCCGTGACCCGGACGGGCTCCTGCCCGAGCGGTGGCTGATCGCCCAGTGGCCCGACGATGAGGCCGAGCCGGTCAAGTACTGGCTGTCCAGCCTCCCCGAGGCGACCAGCCGCGCCGACCTGATCCGCTACGGCAAGATCCGCTGGCGCATCGAACACGACTACCGCGAGCTGAAGACCGGGCTCGGCCTGGACCACTTCGAAGGCCGCTCCTGGACCGGCTGGCACCGCCACGTCACCCTCGTCACCGCCGCGCACCTGTTCATCACCGAACTACGCCTAGACCCAAAAGCGGCTGCGCCGGCCTGACCCTCTACAAGGTCATCCGCGAGCTGCAACGACTCCTCGCGACCTGGACCGGCGCCTGCATCACCTGCCACCAACCCGTGAAACCGCTACACCGCAACAAACGCCACCGAACCTAACAAAGCACTACTAGGAGGCGGGCGCCTCTTCGGCGGCCAGCAGGGTTTCCAGCCGGGGGGTGACCTGCCACTGGTCCACCAGCTCGCGGTACTCCGCGCGCTGCGGCTCGGTCGCCCCAGCACCGGTACGACGTGCGCGGATCAGCAGGTTACGTGGCGTGTGCTGCGAGTCCACGAACTCCACCACCTCGGCCCGGTACCCGTGCACCCGCAGCAGCCCGGCGCGCAGCGCGTCGGTGAGCACATCGGCGAAACGCTCGCGCAGGATGCCCTGCCGGGTCAGCAGCTCGTACGGGGCCGGGGCGGGGTGGGCGCGGAGCTGCTTCGCCAGGTCGTGGTGGCAGCACGGCGCGGCCAGCACCCAGCGGGCCTCCCAGCGCACCGCGCGGGCCAGCGCCTCGTCCGTGGCGGTGTCGCAGGCGTGCAGCGCCAGCACCAGGTCGGGGGCGGGGTCGACCACGGCGTCGGCGATCGTCCCGGCGACGAAGCTGACCTGGTCGGCCCAGCCCATCCGCTGCGCCAGCTCGGTGTTGCGCCGCCGCTGGTCCTCCCGGACGTCCACGCCGACCAGCTGGACGTCGAGCCCTCGACTCGTCAGGTAGCGGTACGCGGCGAACGTCAGGTAGGCGTTGCCGCAGCCCAGGTCGACCACCCGTAGCGGACCGGTCAGATCGTCGGGCAGGGTCGCGGCCAGGGCGCGCAGGAACGCGTCCACCTGACGGCGCTTGGCCGCCGAGCCGCCGATCTCCGCGAAGATCGGGTCACCGGGGTCGAGCAGGTACTCCTTGGCCCGGTCATTTCCGGTGGGCGTCGCCGCCGGGCGGGACGTCGCGGCCCGGTGCACCTGCGCTTCGCCGGACTTGGTCACCCGCAGTTGCAGCGTCGCGTCGGCCGTCTCGACGTGCCAGTTGCCGAACGGCTCGGCCAGCAGTTCGTCGACCGCCACGGCGGCCTCCGGACCGGGGGCGACGTTGCGGGTGTACGGGCGAGCACCGTCGGACGTGGTGATCTGCATGCGGGGCCCGGCCTTGAGCGTCACCGGCCGCAGTTCGGCCCGAGCGACGGTGGGACGACGCCCACGGCGGCGTCCGGCGGCGACCGCCCGGGTCAGCGCGGGGTCGAGCAGCAGCGCCCGAACCTCGGTCAGGGCGGCGTCCAGTGGTTGCGGCATCGTTCCATCTTCGGCAGGTGGGGTGGGAGAAGGGAACATCCCCCGTACCGCGCGGGGCGGTGCGGGGGATGTCAGGTGTGGCTGGTGGTCAGTCCGCTGTCGCTTCGGCCGGCGTACCCGCGCCGGAACCGCCACCACGGCGGCGCCGGCGGCGGCGCGGCTTGGACGCCTCACCGTCGGACGCGGTGGCCGGCTCGGCGGGGCCGGCGTCGGCGGAGATCACCGCGGTCGTCTCGGCCGCGACCACCTCGCCGGCCCGGCGGCGACGCCGGCGGCGTGGGGTACGGGTGCCTTCGTCGGCGGCGTCGGCGGCAGGTGCCTCGGCGACGGCCGGCGTGCCGGCGTCGGAGCGGTCGCGGTGGCCATCGCCCCGACCACGGCGCTCGCCGCGACCCTCACCACGGCTCTCACCGCGTCGGGAGCCTCGGCCACCGCTGTCGCCCCGGCGGGAGCGGGTCGTCCCGCCCAGGTCCTCTTCGATCTCGGCGGAGAGCCCGGCCCGGGTGCGCTCCGCCGTGGGCAGCGTGCCGCTGACCTCGGTGGAGATGTGCAGGTCGGTGTAGAGGTGCGGCGACGTGTGGTACGTCTCCGGCGGCTCCGGCATCTCCAGACCGAGGGTCTTGTCGATGATCCGCCAGCGCGGCATGTCGTCCCAGTCGACGAAGGTCACCGCGACACCCGTCGCGCCGGCCCGGCCGGTACGACCGATCCGGTGGGTGTAGGTGTCCTGGTCTTCCGGGCAGTCGTAGTTGATGACGTGGGTGACGCCGGTGACGTCCAGGCCACGGGCCGCCACGTCGGTGGCGACCAAAATGTCGATCTTGCCGGCCCGGAAGGCCCGCAGGGCCCGCTCGCGGGCACCCTGGCCGAGGTCACCATGCACCGCGGCGACAGCGAACCCGCGGAAGTCGAGGTCCTCGGCGACCCGGTCGGCGGCCCGCTTGGTACGCGTGAAGATCATGGTCAGCCCACGCCCCTCCGCCTGGAGGATGCGCGCCACCACCTCGACCTTGTTCATCGAGTGGGTGCGGTAGACCAGCTGCTGGGTCTGCGGCGACGGGCCGGTCTCGGCGGTGTGCCCGGCGTGGATCGTCATCGGCTGGCGCAGGAAGCGCCGGGACAGGGTGACGATCGGGTCCGGCATGGTGGCCGAGAAGAGCATCGTCTGCCGGTCTTCCGGAAGCATCGCCAGGATCTTCTCGACATCGTCGAGGAAGCCCAGGTCGAGCATCCGGTCGGCCTCGTCGAGGACGAGCGCGTGCACCCGGTCCAGTCGGAGGTGCTTCTGCTTCTGCAGGTCCATCAGTCGGCCCGGGGTGCCGACCAGGATCTCGACGCCCTTGCGCAGCGCGTCGATCTGCGGCTCGTACGCCACGCCACCGTAGATCGGCAGCACCCGGACGCCGCGCGTCCGGCCGGCGGCGGCCAGATCCTTGGCGACCTGGATGCCCAGCTCACGGGTGGGGACGACGACCAGCGCCTGCGGGACGCCGTCGCTGCCCTCGCCCGGGGCGAACACCCGATCGAGCAGCGGTACGCCGAAGCCGAGGGTCTTGCCGGTGCCGGTGGGCGCCTGACCGATCAGGTCGACGCCGCGCAGCGCGATCGGGATCGCGTACTCCTGGATGGCGAAGGCGCGGGTGATGCCGGCCGAGGCCAGGGCCTCGACGGTCTCGGCGCGGGCGCCGAGTGCAGCGAACGTGGGGGCCTCCGGTCGAACCGGGGCGGTGGGGGCCAGTTCCTGGCCGTCCAGCAAATCTTGAGTCAGGTCGCTCATGTGGATGTGGGGGTGCCCTCTCGTGGGTGCGCCCGTCATGTCCTCAGGGCGCGTTCGGTATGACGCGGGCCACACGGTCGGCGGCAGATTGCCGAGCCGGACCGGGCCGCACGCGCGCCGCGGGCTGAGCTTCGATCAGATCGGCGCCCACGGCAACTGCTCCATGTTACCTGAACAGGCATGCCTCCGTCCCGATTCCCAGTAGGCCATTCGCCACCCGGGGCAAGAAATTGTGACCCACGCCACACCTACTCCCTGGCCCGCCCCGCCTGCCCCCGCTGCTCGCGTCGATCATGGAGTTGTGCTGGTGGACGAAAGGCCCAAACAGCCTCTATCCGGGCACCACAACTCCATGATCGGCCGGGGCGGCGCGGAGGGCCGGGGCGCGGTAGCCTGCCGCTCGTGTCCGCCTCCGGTTCCGCGTACGCCGACCTGCTGGGCCTGGTCGCCTTCGGCGAGCTGCTCGCCTTCGAGCGGATGGCCGGCGACGCCCGGCTCGCTCCTGACCTGCGCCGCCGCGCCGCGCTGAACGAGATGGCGGCGGCCGAGATCGCCAACTACCGGCGCCTCGCCGACCGGCTCACCGCGCTGGGCGTACCGCCGGAGGACGCGATGGCGCCCTATGTCGAGCCGTTGCAGGCGTACCACGACTCGACCGAGCCACGGGACTGGGCGGAAGTGGTCACCAAGGCGTACGTCGGCGACGCGATCACCGACGACTTCGTACGCGAGATCGCCGACGCGCTGGAGGAACCGGACCGGGCGCTGGTGCTCGACGTCCTGCACGACTCCCGGTACGCGAACTTCGCCGCAGCGGAGATCCGGGCGGCCGTCGCCGACGACCCCCGGGTGGCTGGTCGGCTCTCCATGTGGGCCCGGCGGCTGGTCGGCGAGGCGTTGTCCCAGGCCGGCCGGGTCGCCGCCGAGCGGGCCACACTCACCGCGCTGATCGCGCGGGACGGCCGGGTCGACGTGCCCGGGCTGTTCGGCAGGCTCACCACCGCGCACACCGCGCGGATGGCCGCAGCCGGGCTGAACAACTGAGCACCGAACGACTGGTCGGAGCCGGTGCCGGCCTGCGGCAGGTGGCCGAGCGCCGACCTGCCGCGATGGCCGGACCGGTCAGCGGACGGTGAAACCGACCGCCCGGGGCGACGCCTCGGCGATCTCGACGTAGGCGACCTTCTCGACCGGAACGATGACCCGCCGGCCCTTCTCGTCGGTCAGGGAGAGCGTGCCGCCGTTGCCGGCGAAGGCGTCGGTCACGATCTGCTCGATCTCGGCCGGCGACTGCGCGCTGTCCAGTACCAGCTCGCGCGGCGCGTACTGCACGCCGATCTTGACCTCCACTGTGCCTCCTCAACTGGGGCGAAAGAACCGCCCTGCGAAGGCTATCCGATCACGGGGTCGACGGTCAGGCTGACTCACCTTGCAGCGGGAAGCTCGCGATGCCCCGCCACGACAGCGCGGCCACCAGCGCCTCGGCCTCGGCCTTCGGCACCTGCCGGCCACCGGCCAGCCAGAACTGCGCGGCCGTCTCCGCGGCGCCGACCAGCCCGGACGCGAGCAACTCGGCGTGCGCCCGGCTCACCCCGGTGTCGGAGATGATGGTGTCGGTGATCGCCGCGATGCAGCCCTGCTCGACCCGCTCCACCCGCTGCCGCACCGCCGGGTCGTTGCGCAGATCCGACTCGAAGACCAGCCGGAACGCCTCGCTCTCGTGGTCGACGAAGTCGAAGTACGCCCGTACCGACGCGCTGACCCGCTCCTTGTTGTCGCTGGTGCCGCGCATCGCGTCCTGCACCTGAGCGACGATGGCGTCACAGTGCGTGTCGAGCAGCGCCAGGTAGAGATCCATCTTTCCCGGAAAGTGTTGGTAGAGCACCGGCTTCGAAACCCCGGCCCGCTCGGCGATGTCGTCCATCGCGGCGGCGTGGTAGCCCTGCGCGACGAACACCTCCTGCGCCGCAGCGAGAAGCTGCTTACGGCGCGCGGAGCGGGGCAGGCGGGTGGGCCGGCCGGCGGTCTGTGCACCGTTCCCCGCAGCGGTCATGGGATCCTCCGAGTTCTCCGTACGAGCCGGCATTTTCCCCCCAGACCGGGCGAGGCCCGTGACCTCCGTCGTGGAAATGGCCCGCCGCTGTAACTTATCGCCACTCTCGGCACACGGTAGCCTCAGCGGGGGCGACCAAGGAGCGCGCGGTGAGTGAAACAGGGCAACCCGGAGCCGCCACCCCGGGAGAGCACGGTGACGGAGCGGGTCAGCACGACGATCCGAGCCGTTCCGTCAGTGGGTGGGCGCCTCCGGCGGGTGGGTGGCCCCGAGCCGCCGACCACGAGGACGCCCGGGACGAGGCGCCGCGCTGGCAGCCCGACCCCGCGTCGGGCTGGCGGACCTCTTCCACACGGCACGGCGACCTGCCATCGCCGCTGGTCGGGCGGTCGGGCGACCCGGAGTCGCCGGCCCGCGCCAACGGCCACCACGTCAACGGCGTACACCCCCCGGACGACGTCAACGGCGTGCATCACCCCGGTCTCGAACCGCCCGCGGGCCGCCCCACACCGGTGAGCGCACCGCCCGCGCTGCCCGGCGAGGGCCGCCCCGGGGCGGCCAGCGACCGGCTCGTGGTGCCCGCCCAACGTCCCGCACCGCCGACCGAGCAGAGTGCCGCCGAGCCCGAGACGGGCCCCGCCCCGCACTCCACCGTCGATCCGGCTGCCGCACACCGCGCCCGCTGGGCCGAGCCCGGGTTGCCCACCTCCGCCCCACCGGCCGTCCAGGTGCCGCCCGTCGGCACCGCCGCGTCGGGCTTCGAGGTGCCGCCCGGCTTCCACGCGCCGACCAGCGAACGGCTGGCCGCCGACGAGAATCCAACCGGGCCACGCGACTGGCGGGACCCGCTCGCACCGGAACCCGCGGCGACCTCGGGACGCACCCCGGGCCCAACCGGGCCTGCCGACGAGGGCGAGCATGGTCGCGCTGCCGAAGGTCACCGTCCGGCAGAGACCCATCGCGCCGGGGACGCGCACCGTCCCGGCGAAACGCACCGGGCCGGGGAGTCGTCGGCCACCGAGCCCGACTGGTCGGGGCCGAGCTGGAACCGCCCGAGTTGGGGTGGCGGGTGGGCCCCGCCGTGGTCCCGCCAGGACGACGAGCCGGTTGGCCCGGCCGCACGGGACGAGTCGGCGCCGGGCTGGGTCGCCGAGCCCAACCAGCCGTACGAGCCGGTGCGCGCCGAGGTGCCCCGCCCGTATGAGCCGGTGCGCGCCGATCCCCCCCGTGCCTATGAACCCGGCCGGGGCGAATCGGAGTCCGCGCCGGAGCGCCCCGCCGAGCCGACCAGCGCGCCACCGGCCGACCGTCCGTCCTGGGCTGGCAGCCCGACGCCGACCAGCGGTCCGCCCGCCGACCGGCCCTCCTGGGCGGGGTCTGGGGCGACCAGCGGGCCCCGGGCTGACCGGCCGTCCTGGGCTGGCGGGGCCGACCCCGAGCCCACCAGCGCGCCGTCCGCGCGGCCCTCCTGGGCTGGAGGGTCCGATCCGACGCCGACCAGCCTGCCGCCGGTGCGGCCGTCCTGGGCGGGCGGGTCCGAGACAGCGACAAGCGTGCCGCCGGTACGACCGTCCTGGGCCGGCGGCTCCGAACCGCCCGCGACCGGCGCGGCGCCCACGCGGCCGTCCTGGGCCGCCGGGTCCGATCCGGCACCGGCCAGCGCGCCGCCGACGCGACCCTCCTGGGCCCCCGCATCGGCCGAGGTGCCCGCATCGGCCGAGGCGTCACCTCCGGCCCCCGCCGGACCGCCTCCGGCACCGGCCGGGCCACCTCCCACGCTGGCCGAAGCGCCACCGGCTCCGGCCGGCCCGTCGCTGGTGGCGGAGCGCCCGTCCTGGACCGGCGGTTCGGCGACGGCGAGCAGTAACCGGGCCGAGCGGCCGGACTGGTCCGAGGGACGGCTCCCCGCGACCCCGATCGAACGCCCGTCCTGGCCGGCCAGTCGGTCGGCCAGCACCGGTGGGCGCGACGGCGGCGAGACGCCCGGCCGGTCACGGTCCGAGGCTCGGCCGACCGGCCCGTTCCGGCTTCGGCCGGCGTCACCCGAGCCCGGTCCGGCACCCGCCGAGTCGCCCCAGCCGGGCGCGCCGGCCAGCGACCCGCCATCGAACGACGCCACCCTGCCCTCGACCGCAGCTGTCCAGCCCGCCGCCCCGAATGCTTCCGGCCGCCGCGATCAGCCCGCACCGGCGTCCCCCTCTCCCTACGCGGCGCGCCGATCCGCCCCCGACCCGACGTCGCCGGCCGATGCCGGTCGGCAGTCGGCCCCGAGCGCGGTGGTGCTGCCGCAGCGCGTCCCCGCAGAACCGGACGTGCCCGTCGTGCCGGAGCCGCCAGCCGTGGATCCACCCGCCGAAACCCCGGAACTCGCCCGCATCGCCACTCATCTGCGTCGGGACGACGAACCAGCCCCGCTGCGGGAGCGCCCCGAGGGGTTCGACGTCAATGCCATCCTGGACGCCGTCCGGGAGGTGGCCGGTGTCCGCGACGCGGCCCTGCGTCGTACCCCGGCCGGGGCGCACAGCCTGCGACTGGACCTGGCCGACGGCGCCGACCCGGCCGAGGTGAGCCGGCAGGTGGCCCGGCTTCTTCAGGACCGGATGGGGTTGGCCGCGGCCCCGCAGAACGTGCCCGGCCTGCCCACCACACCACCTCCGCCGGTTCGCCGTCGCGCGGCCGAGCCCCGACCCGCCGAGCGGCGTACCCCGGAGACTCAGAACGCGGCTTTACGCGACCCCGGCGAGGTTCGGGCGGCCGAACCGCCGACGGTCAGCCGACCGTCCGGCGGTCGGGTCCAGGCCGCGCCGGCCGGCCCGGAGCAGCGGGCCAGCACCGACTCGACGCGCCGTCGCCGGTCGAACGCTCCGCACCGGGGTCGCGCCACGGTGGAGGAACCCGGCTCGGTCTCGGCCGCGCCGGCTGGCGCCGCGACCGGTAGCCCGGCGACGCTGGGCACGTCGTACTCCGGGGGTCAGGTGACCACGACGGAGTCGGCGCCGTCCCGGCCGCTGGAGACCGGCGGCGCGCCGGGGCCCCGGGTGGTGATCGACCACGTGCAGGTCAGCACCTTCGGCCTGGATGCGAACGTGGAGGTCCGGCTGCTGGCCGGGGAGGACAGCGCCTCCGGGTACGCCACCGGGCCGGCGGTGGACGGCTACGTGCTGCGGCTCTGCGCGGTGGCGGCGGCGGCCGCGGTGGACGAACTGCTGCGCGGCACCGAGAACGCCGAGCGGGGGCGCTGCTTCGTCGAACACGCGGCGGTGGTGCCGTTCGGCAATTGCGAGGTGGCCACCGTGGTGGCGCTGCTGGTCTGTGAGGGCTGGGTCGAGCAGCTCGCCGGGTCGGCGCTGGTCGCGGGTGACCCGCGTCAGGCGGTGGTCCGGGCCACGCTGGCCGCGGTCAACCGTCGGCTGGAGGCGCTGCTGTCCTGAGTGGTCCAAGGCAGACTGGAACGATGAGACGCGCCACCCTCTGGCCGGACCACCTGCTCCCCGACGATCGCGTTCCGCCGCCGTGGCCCGGCCGGGAAGTCCGCCTCGACGGCCTGGTCACGTACGTGCGGGACACCCCGGCCACCGCCGCTGGCGCGGAGCCGGCGCTGTACGTGCACGGGCTGGGCGGATCGTCGCAGAACTGGACCGACCTGGCCGGGCTGCTCGCCGACCGGCTGGATGGCCAGGCCATCGACCTGCCCGGCTTCGGCCGCAGCGAGCCCGGCCCGCGCTACACGATTCCGGCCTTCGCGGATCTGGTCGTCCGCTGGATCGAGCACTCCGGTCGGGGCCCGGTGCACCTGTTCGGCAACTCGCTGGGCGGCGCGGTCGCGGTCCAGGTCGCCGCGCTCCGGCCGGACCTGGTTCGTACCCTCACCCTGATCTCCCCGGCGCTGCCGTTCCTGGATTTCCGGCGCTCGTTGCAGGGGCGGATGCTGCCGGTGCTCGCCATTCCACGGGGTGAACGGCTGGTCGCCAAACGGCTCACCCAGCTCGCGCCGGAGGTGATGGCCCAGCAGGTGCTGGAGGCGTGCGTCGCCGATCTCAGCCGGATCTGCGATCAGCGCCGGGCCGAGGCGCTGGAGGAGATCCGGATCCGGTACGAGGCCGAGCACTACGCCGCCGCGTACGTCCGGACGTTCCGTGGGCTGGTCTCCAGCTTCCTGCGGGCGTACCTGCCGGGGTCGGGGTCGCTGTGGCGCCTGGCCCGGGCGGTACGCGCGCCGACCCTGGTGGTGGGCGGCCGACAGGACCGGCTGGTCGACGTGCGGGTCGCGCCGCAGACCGCCAAGGTCATTCCGGACAGCCGATTGATGATGCTCGACGGTGTCGGCCATGTGGCGCAGTTGGAGGTTCCCCGGCTGGTTGCCCGCGCGGTGGTCGCCCTGCTCGCCGAAACGGCTGACGTCGCGGGGCGGTCTGATCTGGCAGGCTGACCTGGATGCCCAGCTCACCCCGCCACCCTGGTCGCCGTCGGCGACGTTTCGCGCTGCTCGCCCAACTGGTGGCGGTGGTGGTGGCTGTCGGCGCGGCGGTGACAGTGATCGCCGAGGGGCCGGGTGGGCATCCCGGCGCTGACCGGTTGGCCGCCGAGGAGATCGACACGCCGCCTCCGCTGGTGGCCGGGCCGCTGCCGCCCGACCCGTCGCCCACTGACGTGGTTCCGTCCAGCCCGCCCCCGGTATTACGGGTGCCCGGCGCGGTTCCGAGCGCCGGTACGGGCGGGTTCGGCTACGACGCCCGCTCCGGCCCGGTGCTGGGTCGGGCGGGTGAGCTGCGCCGTTATCGGGTCGCGGTGGAGTCGGGCAGCGACGAGGACGTGGCCGAGTTCGCCCAGGCGGTTCAGGTGGCGCTCGCCGGGCCGGGCAGTTGGGTCGACAGCGGCCGGTTGCGGCTCCAGCAGGTGCCGGGGGCTGCGCCTCGGGACTTCACCGTCTACCTGGCCACCGCCCGTACCGCGGCTCGGATGTGCGCACGGGGTGGGGTGGACATCCGGATCGACGGTCGGCCGTACACGTCCTGTCGGGCACCCGGCCAGGTGATCATCAACCTGGATCGGTGGCGGTTGTCCGTGCCGCACTTCGTCGCGGCCGGCGTGCCGCTGACGGTCTACCGGACGTACGTGGTCAATCACGAGGTGGGTCACCAGCTTGGGCATCGGCACGAGCGCTGCCCCGGTGCGGGCCGGCCGGCCCCGGTGATGATGCAGCAGACGCTCTTCCTCAGCGGATGCCGGGCCAACCCGTGGCCGTACCTGAACGGGCGTCGTTACACCGGCCCCGCCCTCTGACCCGACCGACCATTGAACCCTCCATCAGGCGCCTTGCGGCAATAGCGGCGAAAACGGAGAAATGCCCGAATAATCTGGCAGGCTTGACGTCATGACGCCGTCGTCCCCTTACGGCCCGCCTCGGCCGCCCGACCACCGGTCGGCGCTCCGGGGTGTACGTCCCACATTCGTCCGGATGCACCGACGGCCTCGCCACAGCGGCATGCTGATCGGCCTGCTGGTGCTCGCCGCGGCCATCGGCGTGACGGTGAGCCGGGGCGGCGGGCCGTCGGACGAGCCGCCGGCCACCACCCAGGGCGGAATGGGCCACGGCGGTGGGGTGGCCGCGCACCCGGCGCCCACCAGTTACCCGTCGGTCGGAGCGGGACGCTTCACCGCGGCTGACGGCGAGACACCGGTGTACGGCACGGACGGGCCGCTGCACCGTTACCGGGTCGTCGTCGAACGCGGCGCCGGCCAGGACGCCGACGTGTTCGCCGCCAGCGTGGACGAGGTGCTGGCCGACCCGCGCAGTTGGATCGCCTCCGAGGAACTGCGGGTGCAGCGGGTGGCCGACGCCAGGGCCGCCGACTTCACCATCTACCTGGCCACCCCGGTCACGTCCGAGCGGATGTGCGCCGAGGGCGGGTTGACCACCGAGCGCTACACCTCCTGTCGCCTGCCCGGTCAGGTCATCATCAACCTGGCCCGCTGGATGGAGGCGGTGCCCGACTACGGCGCGTCGCTGGACACCTACCGGACCTACGTCATCAACCACGAGGTGGGCCACGAGTTCGGCGAGAACCACGAGGCGTGCCCCGGCCCGGGGGAGCCCGCCCCGGTGATGCAGCAGCAGACGTACGGCCTGGAAGGCTGCGTCGCCAACGCCTGGCCGTACCTGGACGGCCGTCGCTACGCGGGGGACATCGTCCCCTGATCGGCCGGGTCTTTCGGTTATTCCCGCTCCCGCATACCGGACCACGTGTCGTCCCTCATGGCCGAGGGGGGCTCCCGCGAGCAACAATGGCGCGGTCACACCGCCGATCCCGGGGAGTCCACCGTGTCGTTGCCCCCGCTCGTCGAGCCCGCCGCCGAGCTGACCGTAGACGAGATCCGCCGCTACTCACGCCACTTGATCATTCCGGATGTCGGGGTGACCGGCCAGAAGCGGCTGAAGAACGCCCGGGTGCTCTGTGTCGGCGCCGGTGGCCTCGGGTCGCCCGCCCTGATGTACCTCGCCGCGGCCGGGGTCGGCACGCTCGGCATCATCGACTTCGACACCGTCGACGAGTCCAACCTCCAGCGCCAGATCATCCACGGCGTCTCCGACATCGGCCGGTCCAAGGCCGAGTCCGCCGCCGCGTCGATCCGCGAGATCAACCCCCTGGTCAACGTGGAGATCCACAACACCGCGCTGGACCGGGAGAACGTCCGCGAGATCTTCGCCCAGTACGACCTGATCGTCGACGGCACCGACAACTTCGCCACCCGCTACATGGTCAATGACGCGGCGGTGCTGCTGGGCAAGCCGTACGTCTGGGGCTCGATCTACCGCTTCGACGGTCAGGCGTCGGTGTTCTGGGCCGAGCACGGCCCCTGCTACCGCTGCCTCTACCCGGAGCCGCCGCCGCCCGGCATGGTCCCCTCCTGCGCCGAGGGTGGTGTGCTCGGCGTGCTCTGCGCGTCGATCGGCTCGATCCAGGTGAACGAGGCGATCAAGCTGCTCACCGGCATCGGCGAGCCGCTGGTGGGCCGGCTGATGGTCTACGACGCCCTGGAGATGGAATACCGCAAGATCAAGGTCCGCAAGGACCCGAACTGCGCGCTCTGCGGCGACAACCCGACCGTCACCGACCTGCTGGAAGACTACGAGGACTTCTGCGGCGCGGTCTCCGAGGAGGCCCAGGAGGCGACGGTCGACGCGACCATCACCGCACTGGAGCTCAAGGAGTGGCAGGACGCCGGCAAGGACATCTTCCTCGTCGACGTGCGTGAGCCGGCCGAGTACGAGATCGTCCGGATCCCCGGCTCCACCCTGATCCCCAAGGGCGACATCCTCTCGGGCGAGGCCCTCGCGAAGCTGCCGCAGGACCGGCAGATCGTGCTGCACTGCAAGTCCGGCGTCCGCTCGGCGGAGGCGCTCGCCGCGCTCAAGGCGGCCGGATTCAAGGATGCCGTGCACGTGCAGGGCGGCGTGCTGTCCTGGATCAAGCAGATCGACCCGTCGCTCCCCGCGTACTGACGATCGTGCCGGGGCGGCCCCCACGGCCGCCCCGACACGATCCACGCCGCCCCGGCAGATCGACGCAGATGACACCGAGTGGCCGTCCGCCCGGAGCGACGCAGTCATTCCGGGCTGGCCGATTCTCTGAGGCGGCATCGCGTCTGCGCAGGTAGCGTCTCCGCCGTGGTCGACTTGGAAGCCGCGATCGGGTTCGTCGTGGCGCATGGGGACGCGGTGGAACGCGCCCGCCTCTCCTGGCTCCGCAACGGCACCGCCGTGCCCGCCGAGCTGTTGGAGACGGCCGAGGTCGGCCAGTCACCCGACGGCGCTTGGCCGGCCACCTGGGGCGGCGAGATCGCCTCGATCGACGCCACCTGCTTCCGGCTCGCCGAACTGGACGACCTGGGCGCGCTCGGTCGTCCCGCCGCCCGGCGGGCGCTGGACTGGTTGGCGTCCCGGCAGCAGGCCGACGGCGGTTGGGAAGAGGACGCGTCGCTGGCCGACTCGGCACCGGAGTGGGCCCGACCCGGCGACCCGGAGGCCGGGTTCCTGTTGTCGGCCAACGCCGGTTTCTGGCTCACCGTCGCCGGCCTGGACGCCCGCGCCTCGGGTCCGCTCGACCACCGGGTCGGCGGGGCGTACGCCGGGGTGGTGCAGGCGGCGGCCCACTCGCTCGCCGCCCGGCTGCGACCGGACGGTAGCTGGCCGTCGTTCCTCGCCGCGGGCTGGCTGAGCGCGGCCGTGCTGCACCGGCAGGAGATGTTCCAGGAGTCGGCCCGGATCCAGGTGGTGCTCGCCGAGCGGATGCCGAAGATGTCCCCGGGGGACGTGGCGTGGCTGGCGGCCACGCTGCGCCGCGCCGGTGTCGACCCACAGGACTGGATCATGGTGCGGGCGCTGCGCCGACTGGCCGAGACCCAGCGCAGCGACGGCGGCTGGGAGAGCGACGACGGCCACCAGTTCGACGTGCACGCGACGCTGGCCGCGATCCGGGCGGCCCGACCCGCGCCGCCCGGCTGAGCGTCGGCCGCTAGCGCAGGTGCCCGTCGCCGGTGACGACGTACTTGGTGCTGGTCAACTCGGGCAGGCCCATCGGACCACGAGCGTGCAGCTTCTGGGTGGAGATGCCGATCTCCGCGCCGAAGCCGAACTCGCCCCCGTCGGTGAACCGGGTCGAGGCGTTCACCATCACCGCCGCCGCGTCCACCCTCGCGACGAAGTCGCGGGCCGCGCTCGCCGAGTCGGTGAGGATCGCCTCGGTGTGCCCGGTGCCGAAGCGGCGGATGTGCGCGACCGCCGCGTCCAGCGAGTCGACCACCGCCACCGAGATGTCGGCGGACAGGTATTCGGTGGCGTAGTCCTCCTCGGTGGCCAAGACGACGGCGGCGGAGTACGCGGCCACCTCGGGTGAGCCGTGCACTGTCACCCCCGCCTCGGCGAACGCGGCCAGCACCGGCGGCAGGAACGCGTCGGCGATGCCCGCGTGCACCAGCAGCGACTCGGCCGTGTTGCAGGTGGACAGGCGCTGCGTCTTGGCGTTCAGCGTCACCGCGACGGCCTTCGCCACGTCGGCGGCGGCGTCCACGTAGACGTGGCAGTTGCCCACCCCGGTCTCGATCACCGGCACCGTCGACTCCTCGACCACGGTGCGGATCAACGACGCGCCACCGCGCGGAATGAGCACGTCGACGAGGCCCCGGGCGCGCATCAGCTCCTTGACCGAGTCGCGGGAGCTGGCGTCGAGCAACTGCACCGCGTCGGCGGGCAGCCCGGCCCCGGCGACCGCGTCACGCAGCACCGCGACCAGCGCGGCGTTCGAGTGCGCGGCCGACGACGACCCGCGCAGCAGCGCCGCGTTGCCGGACTTGAGGCAGATCCCCGCGGCGTCCACTGTCACGTTGGGCCGCGCCTCGTAGATGATGCCGACCACCCCGAACGGCACCCGGATCTGGCGCAGCTCCAGGCCATTGGGCAGGGTGGACCCGCGGACCACCTCGCCGACCGGGTCGGGCAACGCGGCCATCTCCCGCAGCGCGTCGGCGATGCCGGCCACCCGACCGGTGTCGAGCGCGAGCCGGTCCAGCACGGCCGCGCTCAGCCCGGCCTCGCGGCCGGCCGCCAGGTCCGTCTCGTTCGCGGTCAGGATCTCCGGGGTACGTGTCACCAGCGCGTCGGCCATCGCCACCAGCGCGGCGTCCTTGACCGTACGCGTGGCCACGGCCAACTCCGCGGCGGCGTCCCGGGCCCGTCGCGCCTGCTCAACCACGCTCATGCCGGCACTCCGCTTCGCTCCGTGCCGCCCTGAGGCACCACCGCCCTGAACCGATGATTCGCTCGCTGGCGCTCGCTCATGCAGCACTCCCGTTCACAGCAGGACGAGGTCGTCGCGGTGGACGACCTCTCGTTCGTACGCCGGGCCGAGCGCCGCGGCGAGTTCGGACGTGGAGCGGCCGAGCAGCCCCGGTAGCTCCACCGCGTCGTAGTTGACCAGCCCTCGGGCGACCGATGCGCCGGCGGTGTCCACCAGGTCCACCGGGTCGCCGGCGGTGAACGTGCCGTCCACGGCGGTGATGCCGGCCGGGAGGAGCGACTTGCGCCGCCCGACGACGGCGGCGACCGCGCCCGGGTCGAGGTGCAACCGGCCCCGGGGCGAGGTGGCGTGGGCCAGCCAGAACAGCCGGGCCGTCGGGCGTTGCCGCTGCGGGTGGAAGAGCGTGCCCACCGGTTCGCCGGCCAGCGCCGGCGCGGCCAGGTCGGCGGCGGTGAGTACCACCGGGATGCCGAAGCCGGTGGCGATCCGGGCGGCCTCGACCTTTGTCACCATGCCGCCGGTGCCGACGCCGGACCGGCCGGCCCCGCCGATGGTGATGCCGGCGAGGTCCGCGTCGTCGCGTACCTCGGTGATCCGCGTCGAGTCGGGCTTGGTGGGGTCGCCGGTCCAGAGCGCGTCCACGTCGGAGAGGAGCACCAGCAGGTCGGCGTGCACCAGCGCGGCCACCAGGGCGGCCAGCCGATCGTTGTCGCCGAACCGGATCTCCTGGGTGGCCACCGTGTCGTTCTCGTTGACGATCGGCACCGCCCGCAGGTCGAGCAGCTTGCGCAGCGTCCGGTACGCGTTGCGGTAGTGCGCTCGCCGGGTCACGTCGTCGACGGTGAGCAGCACCTGCCCGACGGTGCGGCCGTGCCGGGCGAAGCTGGCCGCGTACCGGCCGATCAGTAGCCCCTGCCCGACGCTGGCGGCGGCCTGCTGGGTGGCCAGGTCGCGCGGGCGTCGGGTCAGCCCGAGCGGGGCGAGCCCGGCGGCGATGGCGCCGGAGGAGACCAGCACCACCTCGCGTCCTTCGGCGGTGAGCCGACCGAGGGTGTCGACCAACGTGTCGACGCGCTCGTCGGCCAGGCCGCCGGTGGCGGTGGTCAGCGAGGAGGATCCGATCTTGACGACGACCCGCCGGGCCGTCGTGACTGCGTCGCGCACCCGACCATTCTGCGTGGTCACGGCCGCACCGCCCGGCGGCGTTCCCATATGGTGGCGGATTGTGACTCCTGACGAGTACGTCGAGGCGGTGCTCGACCTGGTCGAGCGGATCCCGGAGGGCCGGGTCATGTCGTACGGCGGGGTGGCCGACGCGTTGTCCGAGCGCTCGGGGCGTGCCTCCGCCCGGTTGGTCGGCACCATCATGGCCCGGCACGGTGGCTCGGTGCCCTGGCATCGGGTGGTGACGGCAAGTGGTCGACTGCCGCCTGGGCACGAGCGGGAGGCGCGGGCTCGACTGCGGTCCGAGGGAGTGCCGCTGCGCGGTGAGGGCGTGGACATCGCGGCGGCGGGCTGGTCGCCTGATGAGGGGATGTGACCGCCGTCCTAACGTGAGTAACATTCGGGCCCATGAAAACGCCGCCGGGCGCCGGCTCGTCAGCCGACGGCTCGCTGCCCCGATCGGTGCACGCCGGCTACGCGCTCGGTTCGCTGGCGACCGGAGCGTTCGGCACCGTGCCCGGCCTGCTGCTGCTGCCGTACCTGACCGACACGCTGGGCGTGGCCGCCGGGCTGGCCGCCCTGCTGGTGCTGCTGCCCAAGGCCTGGGACGTGCTGGTCAACCCGGTGGCCGGGCGGATCTCCGACCGCACCCGGTCACGGTGGGGCGCCCGCCGGCCGTACCTGCTCGTCGCCGGCCTCGCGCTCGCCGTCCTGTTCGCGTCGATCTTCGCGGCACCCTTCGGTAACGGCTCGGCCGCCGCCGCGTACGTGGCGTTCGCCTTCCTCGCCACCGCCACCGCGTTCGCCTTCTTCCAGGTGCCGTACGTGGCGATGCCGGCAGAGCTGACCGGCGACTACGCCGAGCGCACCCGCCTGATGACCTGGCGGATCGCGGTGCTGGCGCTGGCCATCCTGGTCTCCGGCGCGGTCGCCCCGCTGGTGGTGAGCGCCGGCGGTGACGGCGTGGCCGGGCACCGCTGGATGGGCCTGTTCGTGGCGGTGCTGATCGCCCTCGGCGCGCTCGGTGCGTTCCTGGGCACCCGGTCCGCGCCGACCGGCACGGTGGGCGAGAGCGAGCCGACCCTGCGCGCCCAGCTCGCCGTGGCCGGCGCCAACCGCCCGTTCCGGGCGCTGCTGATCTGCTTCGTGGTGCAGTCCGCCGGGGTCGCGACGATCCTGGCCGGGGTCAACTACTTCGCCGGGCAGATCCTGCGCGACGACAAGACCGGGCCGACAGTGCTCTTCGTCTGCTTCGTCGGGCCGGCGCTGCTGGTGATGCCGATCTGGACCCGGGTCGGCGCCCGGCTGGGCAAGCGGACCGCACTGGTCGTCGCCTCGCTGATCCTCGCCGCCGGTGCGTTCACCCTGGTCACCGCGCCGGTGCTGCCGCCGGTCGCCGTCTATCTGGTGGTCGCGCTGATCGGCGTGGGGTACGCCGGGCAGCAGGTCTTCGCGCTGGCCATGTTGCCGGACTGCATCGCGCACGAGACGGCGCGCACCGGTCGACGGCAGGCGGGCGTCTTCACCGGGCTGTGGACGGCCGGGGAGACCTTCGGCCTGGCGCTCGGTCCGGGCATCTACGGACTGGTGCTCCAGCTCTCCGGCTACGTGTCCTCCGACACCGGCTCGGCGGCGGCCCAGTCCGACACGGCGAGGCTCGGCGTGCTCCTCGGCTTCACGGTCATCCCGGCCGCGCTGATCGCCCCGCCCATCCTCCTGCTCCGCCGATACACCCTGACCCCCGCGACCCTCGCCGCGACGGCGACGGCGACCGACGACCGCGTCGATCATGGAGTTGTGCTGGGGGACGAAAGCCGTTGACCGTCACAAGAAGGGCACCATAACTCCATGATCGACGAGAACAGGGCCGGGGGCGGGGGCGGCGTGCTGCCGTCGGGGGTTTCCGCGGAACTTGTGCTCTCCGAGGTTCGGGGGCTGCGGAGCGCGGACCGGCCCACCCACGGGGGGCGGCTCTTCGCGTACGTCTACGACCCGGCGGTGCCGGGGCTGGACGAGCTGGCCGCCGCCGCGCACCGGGAGAGCGCCCACGTCAACGGGTTGGACCCGACCGCGTTCCCGTCCCTGCTGGCCATGGAGAACGCGCTGGTCGGCGCCGCCGGCCGGGTGCTGGGCGCCGGCCCCGGGACCACCGCCCCGGACGTCGTCGGCAGCGTCACCAGCGGCGGCACCGAGTCGCTGATCCTCGCCGTCAAGACCGCCCGGGACGCCCACCCGGAGATCGCCGCACCCCGGATCGTGGTGCCGTCGAGCGCACACGCCGCATTCGCCAAGGCGGCGCACTACCTGCGGGTGGCGCTGGACGTCGTGCCGGTCTGCACGGAGACGCTGCGTCCCGACCCGGCCGCGATGGCCGCCGCGATCCGCCCGGAGACGGTGCTGGTCGCCTGCTCCGCGCCGTCGTACGCGCACGGGGTGGTGGACCCGGTCGCGGAGATCGCGGCCAGCGCGGCCGAGGCCGGGGTGCGCTGCCACGTGGACGCCTGCTTCGGCGGCTGGACCCTGCCGTACCTGCGCCGCCTCGGGGAGCCGGTCCCGGCGTTCGACTTCGCGGTGCCCGGGGTCACCTCCATCTCGGTCGACCTGCACAAGTACGCGTACGCGCCGAAGGGGGTGTCGGTGCTGCTGCACCGAGACGCCGCGCTGCGCGCCCCGCAGTACTTCGCGTACGCCGACTGGCCCGGCTACACGATGATCAACCCGGTGATCGCGTCCACCCGCTCGGGCGGTCCGATCGCCGCCGCGTACGCCACCGTGCGGCACCTCGGCGACGACGGCTACCTGCGGCTGGCCGCAGTCACCCGGGACGCGGTCGCCGGGCTGGCCGACGCGGTCCGTGCCGTCGACGGGCTGCGGCTGATGGCCGAGCCGGAGTCGACTGTCGTCTGCTTCACCGCCACCGAGAATGGCCCCGACCTGTTCGTCCTGGTCGACGAGCTGACCGCGCGGGGCTGGCACACCCAACCCCAGTTGTCGTACGCCGGCCTGCCCGCCAGCGTGCACCTCACGGTGACAGCCGCGGTGGCGCCCCGGGTGGCCGAGTTCGGGCCGGACCTGGCCGCCGCGGTGGCCGCGGCCCAGGCGGCCGGACCGGTGCGGCTGCCCGCCGAGGTGGCCGCGCTGGCCGGTGCCCTCACCCCGGACGCGCTGACCCCGGAGCTGGTCGCGGGCCTGGCCGCCGGGCTGGGCATGGGCGGCGAGCCCGACGGTGCGCCGCTGCCGGAGCGGATGGCGGTGGTGAACACGCTGCTCGACGCCGCGCCGCCGGAGCTGCGGGAGCGGCTGCTGGTGGAGTTCGTCGGGCTGCTGCAACGCCCCACCTGGTGACCGGAGCGCCCTGAGGTCCGGCCGCTCACTGCCGGACCGCACGGAGGGCGCCTGTGATTCACTGTCGATGAGGAGAGGGGGCGGTCGTGCAGCTGCCGGCAGTGCTCGGTGAGCCGATCCGGTTCGTGCTGAACTGGGGGCGCCGCTACTCGCTCTGGGTGTTCAACTTCGGTCTGGCCTGCTGTGCGATCGAGTTCATCGCCACCAGCATGGGTCGGCACGACTTCATCCGACTCGGCGTGATCCCGTTCGCCCACGGGCCCCGCCAGGCCGACCTGATGGTGGTCTCCGGCACGGTGACCGACAAGATGGCCCCGGCGATCAAGCGGCTCTACGACCAGATGCCCGAGCCGAAGTACGTCATCTCGTTTGGCGCCTGCTCCAACTGCGGCGGCCCCTACTGGGATTCGTACTCGGTAACCAAGGGCGTCGACCAGCTCATTCCGGTCGACGTCTACGTGCCCGGCTGCCCGCCTCGGCCGGAGGCGCTGCTGCACGGCATCCTGCGCCTACAGGAGAAGATCGCCGCCGAGCAGTCCGGCATCGGGGGTGTGCCGCAGCGGGACGTGCTGGCCGCGCCGCTGGACGCGCCGCCACGCGAGGCCGCCGCGCCACGCTCGGTCGACTCGCTCACCGCCCCGCCGGTACGCCCACCCGCCGCGAACTGAGAGCGGCCGGCCGCCACCCGTTGTGGACCCGCCGCACTAGCCTGCGCACTATGAGCAGCTCAGTGGACCAGCGCTCCGCCCGCATCGTCGGCGTGCTCACCGAGGAGTTCGGCGCGTCGATGGCGATCGATCCGGCCGCCTTCCGCCGCAAGTTCCGCAAGATGGCGGCTTCGCCGTTCGCCTTCTACCGGGGCAGCGCCGCGCTGTTCTACGCCGACCAGCTCGGCGACTTCGCCGACGACCGGTTCCTGAACGAGCAGACCAGCCGGGTGTGGATCCACGGTGACCTGCACGCGGAGAACTTCGGCACCTACATGAACGCCTCCGGGCAGTTGGTGTTCAACGTCAACGACTTCGACGAGGCGTACGTCGGGCCGTTCACCTGGGACCTGCGCCGGCTCGCGGCCAGCGTGGCGCTGCTCGGCTACGGCAAGGCGCTCTCCGACACGGCGATCGGGGAGCTGGTGGCCGGGTTCGCCCGGTCGTACCTGACCGAGCTGCGGGCGATCGCCGCCGGCGGTGACGACGCGATCGGCTCGATCACCCTGGACAACGCCGACGGGGTGCTGCGCCGGGTGCTCCAGCGGGCCAGGCTGAACACCCGCGTCGACCTGCTCGCCGCGCAGACCACCATCGACAACTACGAGCGGCGGTTCTCCCTCGGCGACGGGGTCTTCGAGATCGACGACGCCACCCGGGACCTGGTCAGCGCCGCCTTCCAGGACTACCTGGGCACCCTGCCCGCCGCCTCGACGCAGCTCCGCCCGGTGGCGGCGCGGATCAAGGACGTGGTGCTGCGCAAGGGGGTGGGCATCGGCTCGGCCGGGCTGCCGTCGTACAACCTGCTGCTGGAGGGGCACACCCAGGCACTGGAGAACGACGTCGTCATCTACATGAAGCAGGCGCAGGTGCCGGCCGTGGCGCGGTACGTCACCGACGAGTCGGTCCGCGGCTACTTCCAGCACCAGGGGCACCGGACCGCCGAGTCGCAGCGGGCGTTGCAGGCGCACGCCGACCCGTGGCTGGGCTTCACCGAGCTGAACGGGACCGGGCAGCTCGTCGCCGAGGTCTCCCCGTACGCCGCCGACCTGGACTGGTCGGACGTGAACGAGCCGGAGGAACTGACCGGGATTCTCGTCGACCTTGGCCGGGCGGTGGCCCGGATGCACTCGGTCGCCGACGACGAATCCAGTCACGACCTGGTGGACTACTCCACCGAGGAGGCCATCGTCGCGGCGGTGGACGCCGACGAGTCGGGCTTCGTCGGCCACCTGGCGGACTTCGCGCACGCGTACGGGGTGCGCGCCAGGCAGGACCATCAGCTCTTCGTCGACCTGTTCCGCAACGGCCGACTGCCGGGCATCTGATCGGGCGCGCCGTCGCTCAGGACGCGAACTCCAGCACCACCTTGATGTCGTCCGGCCCCGCGGTGTACGCGTCGGCGTACCGGTTCGCCGGCACCCGCCGGGTGATCAACGACTCCAGCCAGACCTGGTCGGCGCGGGCGAGGGCCTGCGCGGCCATGTTCCAGTGCCGCCGGTTGGCGTTGACCGATCCGAACACCACGTTGTTCTCCAGCACCAGCTCCCGGTTGAGGGCCCCGGCGTCGAAGTCGATGCTCCGGCCACCGCTGGACACCCCGGCCAGACAGACGATCCCGGTCGGGGCCGCCTTGCACATGACGTCGAGGACCACAGAGGGAGCGCCGGTGCACTCGATGACCACGTCCGGCTCGAAGGGCAGATCGTTGACCGGCACCGTGTGGTAGGTGGCGCCGAGCCCGGCGACCAGCTCCGGCTTCGGCCCTTCGGTGTTGCGGTCCAGCACGTGGACGGCGAGCCCACGCTGGGTGCCGAGCAACGCGGCCAGCAACCCGATCGGCCCGGCTCCGGTCACCAGGACGGTCTGCGGCTGCCACTCGGCCCGGTGCCCGATACGCTCAATGTGGTCCCAGGCCTTCGCCACCACGCTGGTCGGCTCCAGCAGCACGCCGACCTGGGCCAGCGTCGGGTCGAGTGGGACAGCGAACCGTGGCTCGACCCGCCAGCGGTCCCGGGCGAACCCGGGTAGCGCCTTGATGCCGTGCTCGGTGTACTGACCGTTGCGGCACATGTCCCACTCGTCGACCGCGCAGTTCGAGCAGGGCACCGGGTCGGGATGCCGGACGATCCCGGCCACCAGGTCACCGGGTTGCAGGGTGCCGCTGGCATCCTCGATGACCCGGCCCAGCGACTCGTGCCCGATGATCAGGCGGTCCGCCCCCGGCGGCGCCTCGCCGTACGCCCCGGCGATGATCTCGTGGTCGGTGCCGCAGATCCCCACCGCCAGCGCCTCGACCAGGACCGAACCCTCTTCGGCAGCCGGCTCCGGCTGATCCTCGACGAGGTTCAGCGAGTTGGCGACCCCAGGTCTCACCGTCACAGCGCGCACGCCCTCATCCTTCCCCGCCGAGGCGTGCGCCGCGCCCAAAGCCGGCAGATCGCTAGGGATCGGCGGCGGCCAGGCGCGGACCCGGCCGGCACTAGGATCAGCGGCATGACTCCCGAAGAGGTCGGCGCTCGACTGGTCGCGCTGCTCGCGCCGGTTGAGGCGACCCCGTCGGTCTCCGGCGGGCAACGGTTCGCCCGGGCCACCGTCGATGTGCCGCCCGTGGATTGGCTGACCGCGGTCTCCGCCGCCCGTGACGACGCCGAGCTGGCCTGCGACTTCTTCGACTGGCTCTCCGCCGTCGACGAGTTGGCCGAGGGCTTCGACGTGGTGGCGCACCTGTGGTCGACCCGACTGCGCCACGGCGTGCTGCTGCGTACCCGGTTGCCGCGCGACGCGCCCACGGTCGCCTCGGTGGTCGACGTCTTCCCCGGTGCCGCCTGGCACGAGCGGGAGACGCACGAGATGTTCGGCATCGACTTCGCCGGCCACGCGGACCTGCTGCCGCTGCTGCTGCCCCCGGAGTTCGAGGGCCATCCGCTGCGTAAGGAGTTCGTGCTCGCTTCCCGGGTGGCGAAGCCCTGGCCGGGTGCGAAGGAGCCGGGCGAGTCCGAGGCCGGCGGCGGGCGTCGACCGATCCGCCCGCCGGGCGTTCCCGCCCCGGGCGAGTGGGGCCCGACGCCCACCCCGGCCGGCGCCGGTGGTGTGGGGGAGGGCCCGCGCGGCGGCACCCCGGCCAGACCGGCCCGTGAGCGTCCGGCGCGGCCCGCCCCGAGGGCCCGTCCGGCGCGTACTCCCCGGCCTGCCGGCACCGCCGACGACCCGACCCCCGCCGACCAGCCCGCGCCCGGCGTCGGCCCGGCCGATCAGCCTGCGCCCGGCGTCGGCCCGGCCGATCAGCCGGTGTCTGGCGCGGGCCCGGCCGCGTCGGGCGACGAGCCAATCGCGGACCCGCCGGGCCGCGATGACCGGGGCGACCACGACGGGGGTACGGCCTGATGCCGCTCTGGGTGGAACTGCTGATCCGGATCGGCGGCGTGGTGGTCGCGTTCCTCACCCTGCCGTTGCTCGTCGGCCAGGCCGAGCACAAGGTGATGGCGCACATGCAGGGCCGGCTCGGTCCGATGTACGCGGGCGGCTTCCACGGCTGGGCGCAGCTCGTGGCCGACGGGGTCAAGTTCGTGCAGAAGGAGGACATCACGCCGCGCGAGGCGGACCGGGCGGTGTTCCGGCTGGCGCCGGCGGTGGCGCTGGTGCCCTATTTGCTGGTGCTGCTGGTCATTCCGCTCGGTCCGAACGACCTGGTCGGGCAACCGTTGGACATCGGCCTCTTCTTCGTGCTGGCCGTGGTCGGCGTCGGGGTGGTGGCGGTGCTGATGTCGGCCTGGGCGTCGGCCAACAAGTACAGCCTGCTGGGCGGGTTGCGCGGGGCCGCCCAGTTGCTCGGCTACGAGCTGCCTCTGGTGCTGGCCGCCGCGTCGGTGGCGATGGCGGCCGGCACGCTCAGCCTGTCCGGCATCGTCGAGGCGTGGCAGCCGTGGTGGCTGCTCTGGCAGGCGCCCGCGATGATCATCTTCTTCGTCGCCGGGCTGGCCGAGATCCGTCGGCCACCGTTCGACATGCCGGTGGCCGACTCGGAGCTGGTCTTCGGCTACATGACCGAATACACCGGGCTGCGGTTCGCGTTCTTCCTGCTCGCCGAGTACGTCGGCATCGTGGTGATCGCCGCGTTGACCACGGTGCTGTTCCTGGGCGGTTGGCAGGGCCCGTTCGCCGACGACCAGCTCGGCTGGCTCTGGACGCTGCTCAAGATCTTCGCGGTGTCCTTCGTGATCATCTGGCTGCGGGTGTCCTACCCCCGGCTCCGCGAGGACCAACTTCAACGACTCTGCTGGCTGGTCCTGGTGCCGGCGTCCCTCGGGCAACTCGTCCTCACCGCCGCCGTCCGCATCGCCCTTTGACCTCGCGCGACCGTGTCCGGACATCGCGCGACAATGATCGCGCTCGATCCTGGTTGTAGTGGTGTCGGTCGGCGCGGATAGCCACTACAACAATGATCGAGCGCGATCATCCGGCGCGAGGTGGGCCGGATCGCTCAGCGCAGCGCTTCGAGGGGGTCCCGAGAGACGCTTTCGAGCTGATGTCGCAAACGAATCGATGGCGGGCCGGCGCCACCGCGGCGGCCGAGATACCGCCTGATGTCACAAACGATTCAGCTCGAAAGCGTCTCAGGACCGCCTCCAGCGCCGGGTCCGCGGCTGGCGAGCCTGGTGTGCCGCCACCCACGCCCCAAGCCCGCCCACCCACCCCCACGCCCACGCCCGACGCCCGACGCCCAAGATCCGAGCAACTTCCCGGATTTTGCTGCCTCCGACGAGCGGGAGACACCAACAACCCTGATGTTGCGCGGATCTTGGCGACGAGTAGTCGGCGCGGGTGGCCCGCTCAGCGCAGCGGGCGCAGCGGGGTGTGGGCGGGGTCTACCGGCTCGGCTGGGGGTGGGGGTGGGGTGCCGTCGCCGAAGGGGCGGCCGCCGAGCGCTTCCCGGCCGTGCGGGGTGAGCCAGTTGGACAGGTCGGGGCCGAGCGGAACGATCCCGGTCGGGTTGATGTCGCGGTGCACCTGGTAGTAGTGCCGCTTGATGTGGTCGAAGTCGATGGTGTCGCCGAAACCGGGGGTCTGGAACAGGTCCCGGGCGTACGCCCACAGCACCGGCATCTCGCTCAGCTTCTGCCGGTTGCACTTGAAGTGGCCGTGGTAGACCGGGTCGAAGCGGACCAGCGTGGTGAAGAGTCGCACGTCGGCCTCGGTGATGGTGTCGCCGACCAGGTAACGCTGGTCGGTCAACCGCTCGGTGAGCCAGTCCAGCCGGTCGAAGAGCCGGTGGTACGCCTTGTTGTACGCCTCCTGGCTGCCCGCGAACCCGCACCGGTAGACGCCGTTGTTGACGTCCCGGAACACCACGGCGTTCACCTCGTCGATCTGCTCCCGCAGGTGCTCGGGGTAGAGCTGCGGGGCACCCTCGCGGTGGTAGGCGCCCCCACTGGGTGGAGAGGTCCAGGCTCATCTGCGCGTAGTCGTTGGTCACCACCTGCCCGGTCGGCACGTCCACGATCGCCGGCACGGTGATGCCGCGCTCGTAGCCGGGGAAGCGCTTGAAGTACGCCTCCTGGATGCGCTCGATGCCGAGCACCGGGTCCCGGCCGTCCGGGTCGAGGTCGAAGGTCCAGCTCCGGGCGTCGTGGGTCGGGCCGGCCACCGCCATCGAGATGGCGTCCTCCAGACCGAGCAACCGCCGTACGATGATCAGTCGGTTGGCCCACGGGCAGGCCCGGCTGACCGCCAGCCGGTAGCGACCCGGCTCGACCGGGTATCCGTCGCGCCCGTCCTTGGTGATCCGGGTGGCGATGTACCGCTGGTCGCGGGTGAACTCGCCGCCCGGCTCGACGTACTTGCCGCCTTTTTCCTCGCCCACGTCGCCCTCCCGGTCTGGTCGGTGTCTCTACCCAATCCTCGCGGATCTACGGCGCACCGTGGTCTTGGATACCCTGCCGGCATGACGGATGTGGAGGCGGCGGCCCGGCGGTTCATCGCCGATGTGTGGAATGCCCGCCAGGAGGAATCGGCGTACGAGCTGGTCGCCGAGGAGTGCCCGGGGTTGGGCGGCACCGGGCCGGAGGCGACGTTGGCCTGGCACCGCGAGCGCCGGGCGGCCTTCCCGGACCTGCGCTACAAGATCGTGGACGTGGTCGCGGCCGGTGAGCGGGTGGCAGTGCACTGGCGGGCCGCCGGCACCCACGTCGGGCAGTTCGGGCCGGTGCCGCCGACCGGTCAGGTGGTCAGCTACTCGGGGGCGACGTTCCTGCGCTTCGACGCGGCGGGTCGGATCGTCGAGGTGTGGAGCTGCAACGAGCTGTTCCAGTTGCTGCAACAACTCGGCGTCGAGATGCTCCCACCGGCCGTCGTCAGCGGACCCGGGGCGTGATCCGGCTGACCGGCAGATTGATCGGGAACGGCTCGCCGGTGTCGACGAACTTCGTCCACCGCCCGGTCTCGGTGTAGACCTCGTTCACCGCGTCGATCCGGTAGGTCACGACCTCCAGGTCGCCATCCAGGGTCTCGATCCGCCAGTAGTAGGGGATGCCGGCCTGGGCGTACAGCGCCGGCTTCAACACCCGGTCGAATGTCTCGGTGCCCTCTCCGACGACCTCGACGGCGAGCACGACGTCGCGTGGGGCGTACCAGTGCCGGTGCCCGTCGTCGCCTGTGGCGTGGAGGATCACCCCGTCGGGCACGAACGTCCGGCTGTCGCTCACACGCACCTCCAAGCCCGGGACGGCGACGTACTCATCCGGCGACATGTCGTCGAGCGCCGCCATGAGAAGTGCCGTGACCTGCTGGTGCGTGGTTCGCGGAGGCGGCGGCATGATCAAGACGCCGTCGAGCAGCTCCCGGCGGCGATTGTCGTCGGGGAGCCGGTCGAGATCATCGGTGGTCCAGCCGCCATTCGGAGTCTGGAACGTTTCCAACTCGATCGTCATCGATCCTCCCGGCGGTCCGCGCTTTTCACATGCACCCTACGGTCGTCGACCTGTGGGTGGTGGTCGCGCGCGCCGTGGCCACAGGGCAGGATGGTCGACATGAGCGACCCCAGCGAGCGCGGTGCCACCGGCGAACGCGGCCTTCCCGGCGCGGGCCTGGTGAAGGGCCTGGCGGTCACCCTCAAGACGATGACCAGCCGTTCGACCACCCAGCAGTACCCGGACACCGCTCCCGACCTGCCGCCCCGCTCGCGCGGCGTGATCGCCCTGTCCGAGGAGAACTGCACGGTCTGCATGCTCTGCGCCCGCGAGTGTCCGGACTGGTGCATCTACATCGACTCGCACAAGGAGGAGGTGGCGGTGCCCGGCGCCGCCCGCCCCCGCCAGCGCAACGTGCTCGACAAGTTCGACATCGACTTCTCACTCTGCATGTACTGCGGCATCTGCATCGAGGTCTGCCCGTTCGACGCGCTCTACTGGTCACCGGAGTTCGAGTACGCCGAGTACGACATCAAGGATCTGCTGCACGACAAGGACCACCTCGGTCAGTGGATGGCCACCGTCCCGCCGCCGCCCGCGCACGACCCGAACGGCGAGCCGGCCAAGGAGGAGACGTCCGCCGCGCGCAAGGCGTCCGCCGCGCGTCCCGCTCCGCCCGCGGTACGCCCCGGCGCCGACCAGGACCCCGCGTCGTGACCGCCCGAGCGGGAAGGGCGGCCCGGTGACCGGGGCGGATGTGCTGCTGCTCGCCCTCGGCGCGGTGGCGGTCGGCGCCGGCGTGTTGGTGGTGACCACGAAACACCTGGTCCGGGCCGGGCTCTACCTGGTGGTGTGCCTGGGCGCGTTGGCCGGTGACTTCCTGGTGCTCAGCGCCGAGTTGGTGGCCTGGGTGCAGGTGCTGATCTACGTGGGCGCGGTGGTGGTCCTGCTGCTGTTCGCGGTGATGCTGACCCGGGCGCCGATCGGCGCCTCCGACGACCTGGACCGGCCCGGCTGGCCGGCCGCGCTGATCGGTGGCGGCGCCGGGCTGGGGCTGACCGCCCTGCTTGTCGACGCGTACCGCTGGGGCACCGTCACGCTGCCCCGGGCCGGCACCGCCGAGCGGCTGGGTGAGCAGATCTTCCAATCCTGGGTGCTGCCGTTCGAGGTGCTCTCGGTGCTGCTGCTCGCCGCCCTGGTGGGCGCGATCGTGCTGTCCCGGCCGGACATCGGCCGACCAGCCCCGCAACGCGACGGCACGGCAGGCGACCTGGTCGACAGCGAGTCCGGGGGGCGCCGGTGAGGCCGGTCATCCCGTACGTCACCGCCGCGCTGCTGTTCGGCCTCGGCGTGTACGGCGTACTGCGCCGACGCAACGCGGTGCTGGTGCTGATGTCGGTCGAGTTGATGCTCAACGCGGTCAACCTGATCCTGGTCACCGCGGACACCACCGCCCGCGCTGTGCTCCCGCACTCGGGGCAGGTCTTCGCGCTGTTCGTCATCGTCCTCGCCGCCGCCGAGATCGGGGTGGGGTTGGCGATCGTCCTTCAGCTCTACCGGCTGCGGGCGACCGTCGCCGTGGATGACGTGCCGCTGACCGAGTCGCCGGATCCGGTCGGTGGGCGCGAGCCGGCCGTCCTGGACTCGGAGGCGGGCCGGTGACCGGGCTGCTCGGGGCGCTGCTGCCCGCCGTACCCCTGGTGGCCGGGTTGCTCGGTCTGCTGCTGCCACCGGCTCCCCGCGGCGACCGCGCGACCGGCGGCGATCGGACCCGGACGACCGCCGTGACGCTCGGCATCACCGGCGCGGCCGGCGCGTTGGCGTTGGCCGTCGCGCTGCTGCTCACTGTCGACCGGCCGACGGAGACGTCGACCACCTGGGTCGACATCGGCGGGCTGGCGGTGACCCTCGGCGTACGGCTGGACGGCGCCGCCGCGCTGGTGGCGGTCGCGGTCACCGCGGTCGCCCTGGCCGTGCAGGTCTACTCGATCGGCTACCTGCGACGCGGCCCCCACGACGACGTCGACGTCGATCACCGCTATCCGCCCTACGCCGCCCAGATCAGCCTCTTCACCGGGGCCATGCTGCTGGTGGTGGTTGCCGGCGACCTGATCATGCTGTTGGTCGGCTGGGAGGTGATGGGTCTCTGCTCGTACCTGCTCATCGCCCACGACCGCCGACTGGCCGGCGCGCCCGCCGCCGCCATGAAGGCGTTCCTCGTCACCCGGGTCGGTGACGTCGGGTTCCTGCTCGGCATCGCGCTGCTGGGCGTGTCGACGGGCAGCTTCCGGATCGCCGACGTGCTGGCCCACGACCACTCCGGCGCCACGTTGACCGCCGCGGGCCTGCTGCTGCTCGCCGGTGTGGCCGGCAAGAGCGCGCAGTTCCCGCTGCACACCTGGCTGCCGGACGCGATGGCCGGCCCGACCCCGATCTCCGCGCTGATCCACGCCGCGACGATGGTCGCCGCCGGGGTGTACGCCGTGGCCCGGCTCTACCCGCTGTTCACTGCCGCGCCGGTGACGCTGACCGTGCTGGGGGTGCTCGGCGCGATCACGCTGCTGCTCGGCGCGCTCGCCGCGACCGCCCAGGACGACATCAAGCGCGTGCTGGCCTGGTCGACCGTGTCGCAGTTGGGCTACATGACCGGCGCGCTGGCGGTCGGCTCACCGTCGGCCGCACTGTTCCACCTGCTCACCCATGCCGCCTTCAAGGCGCTGCTGTTCCTCGCCGCCGGCGCGGTGATCCACGCCGTCGGCACCACACTGATGTCGGAGATGGGCGGGCTGCGGCGCAGCATGCCGGTGACCTTCTGGTGCACAGTGGTGGGCTTGGGCGCGCTGGCCGGGGTGCCGCCGTTGGCCGGGTTCTGGAGCAAGGACGGCGTACTGACGGTCGCTGAGTCGGCCGCGCTGGACGGCACCGGCCCGGCCCCGTCCTGGGTGGGCTGGATCGTCTGGGTCGCCGGGCTGGTCGGCGTGGCGGTCACCGCCTGGTACGCCGGTCGGCTGCTGCTGCGCGCCTTCTTCGGCGCTTCGCGCCTGCCGCTGATCCAGCCGCACGACCCGCCGGCGGTGCTGCGCTGGCCGGTGCTGTTGCTGGCCGTGCCAGCCGCGCTGCTCGGTCTGGCCGGGTTCGTCGGGGCGTTCGCCGACCGCCTGCGGTTTCCCACCGTCCCGGTGGCGGGCTCCGAGGACGGCCTGGTCCACCTGGGGTCGCAGGTGCTGCTGCCGCTCGCGTTCCTGCTGCTCGGCGCCGGGCTGGTGACGCTGGGCTGGCGGCGCGACAGGGCCGCCGACCCGGCGGCCGCGCTGGGTCCGCTGCGGCCGGTCTTCGCCCGCGCGTTCCGGCTCGACGACGTCCAGCACACAGTTGTCGTACGCCCCGTCCGCGCGCTGGCCAGCGCCGCGCGCGCAACCGACGAGGGGATGGTCGACGGTGCGGTCGAGGGCAGCGGGCGAGCCGCGTCCGGTCTGGGCGCGGGGCTGGCCGCCCTGCACCGCGCGGCGCTGCCCCGAGCCGCCGCCGGCGTACTGGCCGGCGCGCTGTTGGTCGGCCTGGCCGCCGCCCTGATCGGAGGAGTCCGATGAGCCTCGGCCAGGTGTTGCTCGTCGCTGTGCTGGCGCTGCCGGCGCTGGGTGCGGTCGCGGTCGCGGCGACACCCCGGGACCGGGCGGCCCGACTGGTCGGCACTGTCGCGGCGGCGCTGACCCTGCTGGCCGCGGTGCCGCTGGTGTTCGGTGGTCGAGGCTGGGTCGCCTGGTCGTCGGACGCGCCGGCGGTGCGCCCGTGGCACCAACTGGATCTGCCCTGGGTGCCCGGTCTGGAGTTGCGCTTCCACCTCGGCGTCGACGGCATCTCGTGGCCGCTGGTGGTGTTGACCGCGCTGCTCACCCTGCTCTGCTGCGGGTACACGATGTGGCGGGTGCCGGACGGCGGCAGCGGCCGGGCGCTGGTCGCGCTGCTGCTGGTGGTCGAGGTGGGCATCCTGGGCACCTTCCTCGCCCTGGACCTGGTGCTGTTCTTCCTCTTCTTCGAGGTCGTCCTGCTGCCGATGTACGCGATCATCGCCGGCTGGGGTGGTGCGGAGCGGCGTCGGGCGGCCCGGAAGTTCGCGCTCTACACGCTGTTCGGGTCGGTGCTGCTGCTGGTCGGCGTGTACGTCGTGGTCGCCGCCGCCGGCACCGCCGACCTGGTGACGCTGACCGGTGGCGCGGGGATGTCCAGGGGCACCCAGTTGGCCGCGTTCACCCTGCTTGCGCTGGCGTTCGCGGTGAAGAGCCCGCTCTGGCCGTTGCACTCCTGGCTGCCCGACGCGCACACCCAGGCACCCACGGTGGGCAGTGTCGTGTTGGCCGGTGTGCTGCTCAAGATGGGCACGTACGGCCTGATCCGGGTCGCGGTGGGGGTCGCGCCGGAGGGTGCCCGTTGGGCGGCGCCGGTGCTCGGCGTGCTGGCCGTCGCGGCGATCCTGATCGGTTCGCTGGTCTGCCTGGCCCAGTCGGACGTGAAGCGGCTCATCGCGTACTCCAGCGTCGGGCACATGGGCTTCGTGCTGCTGGGCGTCGCCACGCTGACCGCCACCGGCATCCAGGCGGCGTTGATCGGCAACATCGCGCACGGGGTGATCACCGGCCTGCTGTTCTTCCTGGCCGGGGCGGTGAAGGACCGTACCGGCACGGGCACCCTCGCCGAGCTGTCCGGGCTGCGGGAGACCGCGCCCCGGCTGGCGGGTCTGCTGGCGTTCGCGGCGATCGCGTCGCTGGGCCTGCCCGGGCTGGCCGGCTTCTGGGGCGAGGCGTTCGCGGTGGTCGCCGCCGTGCAGGTGGGCGGCCCGCTCTGGACCACCCTCGGGGTGCTGGCGGCGGTCGGCGGGGCGCTCACCGCCGCGTACTTCCTGCGGTTGTTGCGGCAGGTCACGCACAACCGGCCGAGCCCCGCCGTCGGGCAGGTCGGCCCCGGCCTGGCCGGTGCGGAGTGGACCGCGTGGGCGCCGCTGGTGCTGCTCGCGTTGGCCATCGGGCTCGCGCCGACCCTGGTTTTCGGCGTCGCCGAGGCCCCCGTCGACGCCCTGATCGGAGTGGTTTCCCGGTGAGCGCGAGGAGTGCAGCGAAGCGGAGCCCCGCAGTCGCGAACGAAGGTGGGCTCCGGTGAGCGCGAGGAGTGCAGCGCAGCGGAGCCCCGCAGTCGCGAACGAAGGTGGGCTCGGATGAACGTCGTGCAGAGCGTGGACAGCGTCGCGCTGCTGCCGGCCTACCTGGCCGCCGGCACGGCCGTACTCGTGCTCATCACCGATCTGCTGGTGGCCCGGCCACGGGCCACCATCGCGGTGGCCGCGCTCGGCGCGCTCGGCACCGCCGTCGGCTCGGCGCTGGTCGGGGCGGGTGCGGAGCGGCGGACGTTCTGCGTGGGCGCGGACTGCTCGTGGATCTTCGGCGGTCGGGCGGCAGTGGTCGGCGTGGTGGTCGCGCTGCTCACAGTGGGCGTGCTCGGGCTGTCCGTGCCCGCGCTGCGGGCCGGGCGGTCACCGGTCGGGGAGTACGCCTTCCTGCTGGCCTGCTCGATGACCGGCGGCGTGGTGCTCGGCGCGGCCGGTGACCTGATCACGCTGATCGTCGCCCTGGAGACGCTGACCCTGCCGCTGTACGTGCTTGTCGGTCTGCGCCGGGGGAGCCTGGCGAGCGCCGAGGCGGCGTTGACCTTCTTCGTGGTCAGCGTGGTGGCGACGACGCTGACCCTGCTCGGCGCGGCGCTGCTGTACGCGGTGACCGGCCGGCTGCACCTGGACCGGCTCGGCGCGTTCCTCACCGAGCAGCCGGAGCTGCGGGATCTGCCGTTGACCACCGCCGCGGTGGCGGTGCTGCTGGTCGGCCTGGCCTTCAAGGTGGCGGCGGTGCCGTTCCACGCCTGGGCGCCGGCCACCTACGACGGCGCGCCACTGCCGGTGGCCGCGTACCTGTCCACCGCGTCGAAGCTGGGCGGCCTGGTCGCTCTGCTCGCCGTGGTGCAGCGGGCGTTGCCCGCCGATCAGACCGGTCCGGTGCTGGCCCTGCTCGCCGTGCTCACCATGACCGTCGGCAACCTGGTAGCCCTGCGGCAGCGGCGGACCGTCCGGCTGCTCGCCTGGTCGTCAGTCGCGCAGGCCGGGTACATCCTCGCCCCGCTGGGAGCGTTGGCGCTGGCCGCCGGGCGCACCGACGAGGCACTGTCCGCCGCGTACGCGGCCGCCGTGGCGTACGCCGTCTTCTTCGTGGTGTTGGAGTTGGCCGCCTTCGCCGGAGTGACGGCCCTGCGGCCGGCGGGCGCGGACGGCGGCACGTTGGACGACCTGCGCGGGGCGGCCCGCCGGCATCCGTGGCGGGCCGTGGCCCTCGGTCTCGCGCTGGTGGGTCTGGCTGGTCTGCCGCCGGGCCTGGCCGGCCTGTTCGCGAAGGTGACAGTGGTACGGGCGCTGCTGGACGGCGGCGCGGCCTGGTTGGCGCTGGTGGTGGCGCTGAACGCCGTGATCGGGCTCGCCTACTACCTGCGGGTGACCGCCGCGCTCTGGGCGCCGACGCCCCTGGCCGTCCCGAATGGCGGCGGCGCTGCGGCCGTACCTCTGGGGGGTGTGGTGGCTCTGGTGCTGGCGGTGGCGACGGTGGCCGCCGTGGTGCTCGGCGTCGCGCCGCAGCTGGTGCTCGACCTGGCCGGCCGCTGACCCGACCTGACCTGCGGCGCAATCTCAGTCAACTCTCAGCGTTGTAACGGATGGTTGACGGGTACCGGGTTGTTACACCGGTCAGCGGATCCCGGCGATCCGTGCACCGAAGGAGACATCGTGCACCACAACCGTCTGAAGACCGCAGCGCTGCTTGGCCTGCTCAGCGCCCTGATCCTGGCGGTGGGCTACTGGTTCGGCGGCAGCGGCGGCTTGGTCATCGCCGTCCTCGTGTCTCTGGTCATGAACGGCGTTTCCTACTTCTACTCCGACAAGCTCGCACTGCGCTCGATGGGGGCGCAACCGGTCACCGAGGCACAGTTCCCTGAGCTGTACCGGATGGTCCGGGAGCTGGCCACCGACGCTCGGCAGCCGATGCCGCGGCTCTACGTGAGCCCGACCGCGCAGCCCAACGCGTTCGCCACCGGTCGCAACCCGCAGCACGCGGCCGTCTGCGTGACCCAGGGCATCACCGAGGTCCTCGACTACCGTGAGCTGCGCGGCGTGATCGGGCACGAGCTGTCCCACGTCTACAACCGGGACATCCTGATCTCCAGCGTGGCGGCCGGCCTGGCCAGCATCATCACCCTGCTGGCGAACCTCGCCTTCTTCATCCCGCTGGGCGGCGGGGACGACGAGGACCGGCCCAACCCGGCCGTGCTGCTGCTCACCCTGATCCTGGGCCCGATCGCGGCCGCGGTGATCCAGTTGGCGATCAGCCGGAGCCGCGAGTTCCAGGCAGACGCGTCCGGCGCCCAGCTGAGCCGCGACCCGCTGGCCCTGGCCAGCGCGCTCCGCAAGATCGACGCGGTGGCCAGCCGTCGGCCGTTGCCGGCCCAGGGCCAGCTCACCAGCACCGCCCACCTCATGATCGCCAACCCGTTCCGGGGCGGCGGCATGGCCGCGCTCTTCTCCACGCACCCGAAGATGGAGGACCGCGTCGCCCGGCTGGAGCAGATGGCCCGCAACTCGGGGCCGGTGCAGTTCCAGCGCTGATCCGCTGAATCACCGCCTCCGCCCGTACCCGGCCGCACCGGGTACGGGCGGAGTGCTGTATTTCCGTTGTCTACCCGCCAGGCGGTGGCGTTAGGGTCATAACGGCTCACGCTCATTACATCCTCGGAGGTTCCACGGTGACCGCGCTGCGTCAGTACCTGGGTGTCTGGCGGATCCCCGGCGCCCCCATGCTGCTGATCACCGGCATCATCGGGCGACTCGGAATCGGCATGACCCCGCTGGCGCTGCTCCTGGTGGTCGAGCAGGTGACCGGGCGCTACTCCCTGGCCGCCATCGCGGGCGGCATCTACGCCCTCGCCGGTGCCGCGCTCAGCCCGATAGCCGGACGGATCGCCGACCGGGTCGGCCCCAGCCCCGTCCTGCTGCTCACCGCCGTGGCACACCCGCTGGCGCTCATCGGGTTGCTGCTGGCCAGCCGCTCCGGCGACGACGCCCTCCCGATCATCTACCTCGCCGCGGGCGTGGCCGGCGCCACCTACCCGCCGCTCACCGCCGCCATCCGAGGCGCCTGGAACGACCTGACCAGCCCCAGTTCCGGCCGATACCCGCTCCGCAACACCGCGCTGGCCGCCGAGACCACGCTCTTCGAAATCGTCTTCGTGCTCGGCCCGCTGCTCGTCGCCGGCTTCGTACTCGTCGCGGACGCGGCGGCCGCGCTGATCGGTGCGGCAGTGGTCACCCTGGTCGGCACGACAGCCGTGGCCCTCGGCCGGGTCATGCGCGGCTGGCGTCCGCACCCGCGGGAGCACCACGCCCGCGGGCTCGGCCCGCTCCGGGTCCCCGGCTTCCCGGCCCTGCTGATCTGCGTGGCCGGCCTGGGCATCGCGTTCGGGGCCGCCGGGGTGATCGTGCCGGCGTTCGCGAACGACCACGCCACCGCCGACCCGGAGAGCCTCGCCGGGGTGCTGCTCGCGGTCTGGGGAGTCGGCAGCGCCATCGGTGGGCTCTGGTTCGGCGTCCGCAAGCCAGCGCCGAACATGACCCGGCAGTTCGCCCTGCTGCTCGCCGCGCTGGCCGCCACCTTCGCCGTGTTCGCGGTGATGCCCACCCCACTGGCGCTGGGTGTCGCGCTGGTCGCCGGCGGGGCCACCATCGCACCCGCGCTGACCCTGGAGAACACCCTGGTCGGCCGGATCGCCCCGACCGGCATGTTGAACGAGGCGTACACCTGGGTGGTCACCGTCGCGGTGGCGTCGAGCGCCGCCGGCGGCTCGGTGGCCGGCGTGATCGTGGATCACGCCGGCGGCGTGCGCTGGGCGTTCCTGTTCGCCGGGGCCGCAGTCGCCATCGGGGCCGCGGTCGCCGCACTGCCCGCCGGGCCCATCGCCCGCGCCGAAACCACAGCGGTACGCACCGAACAACCCGTCACCGTCTGACCGCGTGGCTCGATCGGCCCGCGCCTCGCGCGGCGTCTCGGGTCGGTCCGTGGCCTTGGTCGGTCCGTGGCCTTGGTCGGTCCGTGGCCTTGGTCGGCCCGTGCCCTGTCGGGTTTTCCTTGATCGACTCGGTTTCCTGAAAGTCGCGGTGTCCCAGTCGCCCGGATGCCCCGACTTTCAGGAACCCGAGTCGATCTCCGCCGGGCGCACTACGTCCGGGGACCGATCGCTGTTGGGTCGGGGTGGGCGGCCCTCAGCGGTAGTTGTTGAACTGGAGGGCGACGCCGAAGTCCTCGCCCTTGAGCAGCGAGATGACGGCCTGGAGGTCGTCGCGCTTCTTGCCGGTCACGCGCAGTTGGTCACCCTGGATCTGCGCCTGCACGCCCTTGGGGCCCTCTTCGCGGATCTTCTTGCTGATCGCCTTGGCCTTGTCCGTCTCGATGCCCTGGATCACCTTGCAGTCGATCTTGAAGATCTTGCCGGACGGGCGCGGCTCCCCAGCATCCAGCGACTTCAGCGAGATGTTCCGCTTGACGAGCTTCTCCTTGAACACGTCCAGTGCGGCGCGGACGCGCTCCTCGGTCTCCGCCTGAAGGCTGATCGCCTCCTCGCCAGACCAGGAGATCTCAGCGCCGGTGCCGCGGAAGTCGAACCGCGTCGCAAGCTCCTTCTCCGCCTGCCGAAGGGCGTTGTCGACCTCCTGACGGTCAACCTTGCTCACGATGTCGAACGACGGGTTCGCTGCCATGTTTCTGCTCCTGCTGTCCGGCGGTCTGGGCTTGCCGTCGGCCGCCGACCAGCGGCACGACCCCCTGACCGTACCCGGTTGCACCGGTACCGGGGGGAGCCGCTATTCTTGCTTCCGCCGCCGCGTTGCGACGCGGTGGGGTGCCCTGGCGGGTTGCCCGAGCGGCCAATGGGAGCGGACTGTAAATCCGTCGCGAAAGCTTCAGAGGTTCGAATCCTCTACCCGCCACCAGGTGCAGACGCGGCCCCTGACCAGCAGAGATGCTGATCGGGGGCCGTTGTCGTTGGTCTGGTCGGGTCCGGCTGAGTCCAGGCGTTGACGACTGGTTGTGGGCAGATGGTGGGCAGGTTGATCTTGCCCTTCAGGGCTTTCTGAGGCCGGGAACGCTGGGGTTGGTCTGGTTCGGCCTGGCGGAGTCCGTGCGTGTACGAGTGGCTGAGGGCTCCCGAGCGAGCCGTCGCCGGCTGTGGGAGAGGGATCGTGGGCAAGTCAGTCCAGGGGTTGGACTGGCGCGGCAGTCGGAAGCCCTGACCGCCGATGGCGCCGACCGCTTCGGCTTCCGTACCGCCTGGCCGTGACCGTGCCGCCGGCCGGGTCAACAGACTCGGGGCGGCGCTCCGGCGGCACTCGGTGGCTCTCCGCCCCGGCGCCGGAGGCGGCCGGGGCGGCCTGCCGCCGGCCGGGTTACCGCCCCGGGGGGGGGGGGGGGGGGGGGGCGGGGGGGGGGGGGCGGGGGGGAGCCGAGCGCGCCGCGGGGGGTGTTGGTGGTTGGGGGAGTCGGGGAGGGGTGGTGGTGTGG